>NZ_AZFI01000037.1 GCF_001435755.1 Ligilactobacillus acidipiscis DSM 15836
AAGTCATACAAGTGGGAATGTGACGCAAACTCGGGCGAAGTAAGTGTTACAAGTGGAAATGTAACGCAAAGTCGAGCAAACTAATAATGACAACAAGATGTTTAAATTTCCAGATAACAATACAGCCCGCAAGAGGAGCAGAAATATATATTTTTGAAATCAAAGATCCGCTTTGTGTCTAACTTCTAGGTTTGATTTTTTGGTAAACCTTGAAAAATTTGCTTCAAAATTCATGCAGTGTGTTACAGTTAAGATTTAAGTTAGCAAAACTCATATAATTGGCGGACTTAAGGAGAAAACATCTTAGTTTTGAGTGGTAATAAGTGACGTGAATAGTTATACTTATACTTGAAAGACATAATTTTTACAAGGAGTGGAAAGCATGAGCTGGGAAGACACTTATAAAGTCTGGAAAAATAATAATGATTTAGAATCAAGTTTAAAAAAAGAATTAGATGGTTTGGCAGGAGATAAGGATGCGCTGGAAGACGCTTTTTATGCCCCGCTTGAATTTGGGACTGCCGGGATGCGTGGCGTTTTGGGCGCAGGAATCAACCGCATGAACATCTACACAGTGCGCCAGGCAACTGAAGGATTAGCATCTTTTATGGACACATTGAACGATGACGTTAAGAAACGCGGAGTCGCTATTAGTTATGATTCTAGACATAATTCACAAGAATTTGCATATGAATCGGCTAAGGTTTTGGGTGCACATGGGATCAAATCTTTTGTGTTTGAAAGCTTACGTCCAACACCAGAACTATCCTTTACGGTCCGGCACTTACACACTTATGCCGGAATCATGATCACTGCTAGCCACAACCCCAAAGAATATAATGGCTATAAGATATATGGAGAAGACGGCGCACAAATGCCTCCTAAAGAGTCTGACTTGATCACCAAGTATATTCGTCAGGCTGATGATCTTTTTGCGATCAAGGTTGCTGATAAAGACAAATTGATTTCTGATAAGATGTTAGAAGTGATCGGTGACCAAGTTGACCAGGCATACTTGGCTGAAATCAAAAACGTTACTATCAATAATGAATTAGTCGAAAAAGAGGGCCAAACCATGAAATTGATTTTTAGCCCCTTACATGGCACAGGGGCAATGCTCGGCGAAAAAGCTTTGCGCCAAGCAGGTTTCAAAAATTTCACGATGGTTCCGGAACAGGCTATTACTGATGGTGATTTCCCAACAGTGAAAAAGCCCAACCCAGAAGATGCTGCAGCTTTTGACCTTTCGATCAAGTTAGGTCAAGAACAAAATGCTGATCTTTTGATCGCTGTTGACCCAGATGCAGACCGTTTAGGTGCAGCTGTTCGTCAGCCGGATGGTGAATATCAATTATTGACTGGTAACCAGATTGCCGCATTAATGTTGAATTACATTTTGATCGCACATGAAAAAGATGGTAGTTTGTCAGAAAATGCTGCTGTTGTTAAATCGATCGTTTCTAGCGAATTTGCAACAAAAATTGCTGAAAAACATCATGCACGAATAATCAATGTGCTGACAGGGTTTAAATTTATCGCTGAACAGATCAAGGATTTTCAGACAAATAATAGTCAGACCTTCATGTTTGGCTTTGAAGAAAGTTACGGCTACTTGATCAAACCTTTCGTGCGCGACAAAGATGCTATTCAATCTTTGGTAATGTTAGCGGAAGTTGCTGCTTTCTATCGTGAACAAGGTAAAAATCTTTATGACGGCTTGCAAGATTTATTTAAAGAGTACGGGTATTTCGCTGAAAAGACTATCTCACGGACATTTGATGGGATAGAAGGTGCTGCTCAAATCGAAAGCTTGATGGCTAAGTTTCGTGATGAAGCACCAACTTCGTTTGCAGGTTATTCAGTTACCGCGATGGAAGATTTTGCTAAGTCTGAAAAGAAATTTGCGGATGGAACGATCGAAACGATTGAACTTCCTGAAGCTAATGTTCTGAAGTACCTATTAGAAGATGGAACTTGGATCGCTATTCGTCCTTCAGGTACTGAACCAAAGATCAAGTTTTATATTGGTACACAAGCAGATACAAATGAAAAAGCTCAACAAAAACGGGCTGATTTTGAAAAAGCAATTGATCAATTTGGTAATGAATGATCAGTAAATTTAATAGCTTGGCGATTTAGGATAGATTGACTTGAGAGGAAAACAACAGCAAGTCATTAGTTTGTTATTTTGATGAGCCAAACTTTAGGGGTGGAGTTGTTGCTTCATCTCTATTTTTATACATGAAGAGCAAAGCATGGCGTATAAAAGGATAAGGCCACGGATCTTAACGGTATAAGACGCTTTTAACTTTACAACGTGGAAGTTGAGCAAGCGTCGCCTTCTGCTATTTGCAAGTCTACTATAAAACAAGTAAAGTCAATCAAAAATATAGCGAAAACATGTTCGGTATGCTACAATATACATTGCTGGCTTCGGCCTGAAACGGAGAATGATAGGGGGGATCTATGGTGATCGAAAGACAAGATGATCATGAATTTGAACTTGTTTCAAAGTATCAACCGACTGGTGACCAACCTCAAGCAATCGATGAATTGACCACTGGAATCAAGAATGGCGAAAAAGCACAGATTTTATTGGGCGCGACAGGGACAGGTAAAACTTTTACTATTTCAAATGTAATTAAGAATGTTAATAAGCCAACACTGGTATTATCGCACAATAAAACATTAGCGGGGCAATTATATGGTGAGTTTAAAGAGTTCTTTCCTAATAATGCCGTCGAATATTTTGTAAGTTATTATGACTATTACCAACCGGAAGCTTATGTGCCCTCAAGTGATACGTATATTGAGAAAGACTCAAGTATCAATGACGAGATCGATAAGTTGCGGCATTCAGCCACAAGTTCTTTGTTAGAAAGAAACGATGTGATCGTTGTTGCCTCAGTTTCTTCTATCTTCGGATTAGGTGATCCGTCGGAATATAAAGCTCACACGATTTCGTTACGTGTTGGTCAAGAGATAGAACGTGACCGTTTGTTGGGTCAACTAGTGGATATTCAATTTGAGCGCAACGACATCGATTTTCAACGTGGTCGTTTTCGTGTTCGTGGTGATGTTGTGGAAATTTTCCCAGCTTCTCACGATGAGCGTGCTTTAAGAGTCGAGTTCTTTGGTGACGAAATCGATCGAATTCGTGAGGTCGATCCATTAACTGGTGAGATATTGGGTGATCGTGATCACGTAGCCATCTTTCCGGCTACTCACTTTATGACTAACGAGGAACGAATGGAAGAAGCCGTTAGTGGTATTGAAGAGGAATTAAAAGATAGGACCGCCGAGCTGAAGGCTGACAATAAATTGTTGGAAGCTCAACGTTTGGAACAACGGACTACTTATGACGTTGAAATGTTGAAAGAAATGGGTTATTGTTCAGGAATCGAGAATTATTCACGCCATATGGATGGACGCAAACCTGGAGAGCCGCCATTTACACTGCTTGATTTCTTTCCAAAAGATTTTTTGATCGTTGTTGATGAATCTCACGTTACTATGCCACAGGTGCGTGGTATGTATAATGGTGACCGTTCTCGGAAACAAATGCTGGTCGATTATGGCTTTCGATTACCAAGTGCGCTTGATAATCGACCGCTAAAACTAGCTGAATTCGAAAAACATGTCAACCAAATCGTTTACATGTCTGCGACTCCAGGTCCATATGAACATGAACAGACTGATGATGTGGTCGAACAGATCATTCGGCCAACTGGTTTGTTGGATCCAGAAGTTGAGGTGCGAAAAACTGAAGGGCAAATGGAAGATCTGGTCGCGGAGATCAATAAACGGGTTGAAAGAAAAGAACGTGTCTTTGTAACTACCTTGACTAAAAAAATGGCTGAAGATTTATCTGATTACTTTAAGGAATTAGGGATCAAGGTCAAATATCTTCATTCGGATATCAAGACTTTAGAAAGAACTGAGATCATTCGTGACTTGCGTTTGGGTAAGTTTGATGTTTTAGTAGGAATTAATTTGCTGCGTGAAGGGATCGATGTTCCTGAGGTTTCTTTGATAGCTATTTTAGATGCAGATAAAGAAGGGTTCTTACGTAATGAAAGATCTTTGATCCAAACTATCGGACGGGCTGCTAGAAATGAGCATGGACATGTTATTTTGTATGCAGATAATGTGACTGATTCAATGCAAAGAGCGATGGATGAAACTCAGAGACGTCGTGAGATCCAACAAAAATATAATAAAGATCATGGTGTTATTCCTCAGACCATTAAAAAAGATATTCGGGCTTCGATCTCTGGAGTATTGCCTGTTAATGATAAGAAGAAGGAATCTGAGGGAGTTGATTTCTCAAACATGAAGAAGTCAGACCAAAAAGAAATGATCGAGAGCTTAGAAAATCAAATGAGGCAAGCGTCAAAACAGCTTAACTTTGAAGACGCAGCAACTTTACGTGATACTATTTTGGAATTAAAAGCACAGATCAGTTAGATAGTTTGCTTATTTGCTGTTAATAGATAAATGTTTGAAAGAGGGAGAGAGATTGGCACAGGATAAAATTGTGATCCATGGCGCACGGGCGCATAATTTAAAAAACATTGATGTTGCTATTCCCAAAAATAAATTGGTCGTTATGACTGGGCTGTCTGGTTCAGGTAAGAGTTCACTGGCCTTTGATACCTTATACGCTGAAGGACAACGCCGTTACGTGGAAAGTCTGTCAGCATATGCTAGGCAATTTTTAGGACAAATGGACAAACCAGATGTTGATTCGATCGACGGTTTATCTCCGGCAATATCGATCGACCAAAAGACAACTTCTAAAAATCCTCGGTCAACTGTGGGAACTGTGACTGAGATCAATGATTATTTGCGTCTTTTATGGGGACGTGTTGGGACACCGATTTGTCCAAATGATGGTCATAAGATCACCAGCCAATCACCTGAACAAATGGTGGATCGGGTATTATCTCTACCAGAAAGAACTAAGCTGCAGGTCTTGGCACCTGTCGTTCGTGAAAAAAAGGGGCAACATAAAAAGGTCTTCGAAAAGATCAAGCGTGAGGGTTTTGTCAGACTGATCGTTGATGGAGAATCCCATGATGTTGAAGAAACATTGGAGCTGGATAAGAACATTAAGCATTCTATCTCAGTCGTTGTGGATCGAATCGTTGTCAAACCAACTGTCAGGTCCCGGCTTTTTGATTCATTTGAATCGGCGTTGCGCTTGTCTGGGGGTTATGCATACGCTGATGTGATCGATGGTGAGACCATTCAATTTTCAGAGAATTTTGCGTGTCCTTATTGTGGGTTTACGATCGGTGAATTAGAACCACGCTTGTTTTCTTTTAATGCTCCATTTGGTGCTTGCCCTGATTGTGACGGATTAGGCGTTAAACTTGAAGTGGATGTTGATTTGGTAGTGCCAGATAAAGACAAAACTTTAAGGGAGGGCGCTTTAGCACCTTGGAATCCGATCAGCTCCCAATATTACCCGACTTTGCTGGCTGAAGCTTGCGAAACATTTGGGATCGATTTGGATACTCCATTCAAAAAGTTGCCAAAAAAGCAACAAAAGACTGTCTTGTATGGAGCGGGTAGCAAAACTTTCCATTTTACCTTTGAAAATGACTTTGGCGGTAAGCGTGACTTAGACATGCAATTTGAGGGTGTAGTCAACAATGTTTCACGTCGTTATCGTGAAACGAACAGTGATTTTACCCGTGATGTTATGAGAAAATATATGACAAGTTTAACTTGTCAGACTTGTCATGGCTATCGTTTAAACCGCAAAGCTCTGTCAGTCAAGATCGGTGGCAAGCATATTGGTGAGGTTTCTGATTATGCGATTGGCGATTCACTGGGCTTTTTTGCTGGATTAACCTTCTCAAAGCAAGATCAGCAGATCGCGCAGCCGATCCTTAAAGAAATTAAAGATCGGCTGTCATTTTTGCAAAACGTTGGTTTGGATTATTTGACTTTGAGTCGGTCGGCCAGGACTTTGTCTGGTGGTGAAGCGCAACGGATCCGCTTGGCAACTCAGATCGGTTCTAACCTTTCAGGGGTTATGTATATCTTAGATGAGCCTTCGATCGGTCTGCATCAACGAGATAATGACCGTTTGATCGCTTCACTGAAAAAAATGCGTGATCTGGGTAATACTTTAATAGTAGTTGAGCACGATGAGGATACGATGCGTGCTGCGGATTATATTGTGGATATTGGCCCTGGTGCTGGTGTTAACGGCGGACAAGTTATGGCTAGCGGGACACCTAAACAGGTCGAAAGATCTGCTAAATCAATTACGGGACAATATCTGGCTGGCAAACGTTATATCTCGGTTCCTAAAAAACGCCGGCAAGGTAATGGCAAAGTTGTTACGGTTACTGGTGCCAGTGAAAATAATTTAAAAGACATCACAGTTGACTTTCCCTTGGGTAAGTTTATAACTGTGACTGGTGTTTCAGGTTCTGGTAAATCAACTTTGGTCAACATGATTTTAAAACGTGCTTTAGCACAAAAGTTAACACGTAATTCTGAAAAACCAGGGAAATACAAGAAGATCTCTGGCTTTGATTCGTTGGAAAAAGTTATCGATATTGATCAGTCACCGATTGGACGGACACCACGGAGTAATCCGGCCACTTATACCGGTGTATTTGACGATGTGAGAGCTTTGTTTGCTCAAACAAACGAGGCAAAAATGCGCGGTTATAGTAAGGGCAGGTTTAGTTTTAACGTTAAAGGCGGACGTTGTGAAGCTTGCAAAGGTGACGGGATCATTAAAATTGCGATGAACTTCTTACCAGATGTCTATGTGCCATGTGAAGTTTGCCATGGTACACGTTTTAATTCGGAAACTTTGGAAATCGAGTATAAGGGTAAAAATATTTCTGAGATCTTAGATATGACTGTGGAAGAGGCTTTGGCTTTCTTTGAACCTATTCCTAAGATCAAACGTAAGCTGCAAACTATTATGGATGTTGGATTAGGCTATGTGAAACTGGGCCAGCCGGCCACTACCTTATCTGGCGGCGAGGCTCAACGAATGAAACTTGCATCTGAATTACACCGTAAATCAAACGGCAAAACATTTTATATTTTAGATGAACCTACAACTGGCCTGCACACAGAAGACGTTAAAAATTTGTTAACCGTTTTACAAAGATTGGTTGATAAAGGAAACACCGTTTTAGTGATCGAACATAATTTAGACGTGATCAAAACTTCTGATCATCTGATCGATCTGGGACCTGAAGGCGGAGAAGGCGGAGGTCAGATCGTTGTGACCGGCACGCCAGAAGAGGTTGCTGATTGTAAAGAAAGTTATACCGGTCAGTATTTAAAGGGCGTTTTAGAAAAGAGCAAGCATGAATAGCTAATTGATACTTTTGCAGGTAGATAACTTGCATTTTACAGTGAAACTGCTAAAGTTGATTTATATTTGTTTGAAGATTGGAGAGATCATTTTGGCAAAAGTTGAAAGTTTTACATTGGACCATACAGCTGTTAAAGCTCCCTATGTTCGTTTGATCACTACTGAAGAAGGCGCCAAAGGTGATAAGATCGCTAATTACGATCTGCGCTTGGTTCAACCTAATGAAAATGCTATTCCTACTGCAGGATTGCATACTATCGAGCACATGTTAGCAGGCTACTTGCGTGACTATATGGATGGTGTGATCGATTGTTCTCCATTTGGCTGCCGGACAGGGTTCCATTTGATTACTTGGGGTGAACATGACACCGTTGAAGTGGCGACAGCTTTGAAGAAGTCCTTGGAAGATATTTCTCAAGCATCATGGGATGATGTTCAAGGAACTGATATTAAGAGCTGTGGGAACTATCGTGACCATTCCTTGTTCTCAGCTCAAGAGTGGGCTAAAAAAATCTTATCTGAAGGCATTTCTTCAGATCCATATGAACGTAAAGTTGTTGAATAACAAGTAAAATTTGACTCAGGGGATCTCCTGAGTCTTTTTTTATTTCTGATTTTGCAGCGAAGGTTTTCTAATGAACGCAAAAAATATATAATTGAGAAGAACGTTCAAGCTGTGAAAAGGTTCGTTTTCGGAGTTTGAGTAACTGAGCTCATCATGAACAAAATGTACCATGAATATAACTGTTGCCAGAGGTGTAAAAATGGAGGAAAAATATCAGAGTATTTTTGATATAGTGGGGCCGGTCATGGTCGGACCGTCAAGTTCGCATACAGCAGGGGCGGCTAAACTTGGCAAGAAAGCAGGTCAGCTTTTAAAGAATAGACCACAAAAAATAAAAATTGATTACTATGAATCTTTTGCCAAAACACATGTCGGCCACGGAACTGATCTTGCAATAGTGGGAGGGATCCTTGGAATGGATGCAGATAATCCGGCACTTGCGAACTCCCTAGAAATAATCAAAGCACAAGCCATCTCTTTGCAGATCAATGAATTAAGTGAACCAAGTCCAATCGGCCACCCGAACACGGCTGCAATTACATTGAGTGACGGCAAAAACAAGATTTTTCTTTGTGGTTGTTCTATTGGGGGAGGAAAAATCGAGGTCAAGCAGATCGAACTTGATGGATATAACATTGAATTGCCTGGTTCACTTCCAGTCATCTTGTTTAAGTGTTCTCCTCGATCACTAGTCAAGATCTTAGAAAAGTTATCTGATATGGGATCGATCGTCACTGCACAAAACTTTTGTTATTTTGCGGAAAGGGAAAATTTGTACGCCCTTAATTTAAAAGAAATGCCAGTTAATGATCTCGAAAGAAAAATTCAAAAATATTGTGACAATTTAATTTGTTTATGAGTAAGGAGAAAAAATGTATCAAAGTATTGCTGAAATAGTGCAAACTGCTCAACAACGCGGTGTAACCATCGCAAAGCTGATGCTCGAACAAGAAAGTACATATTCTGGTAAAATGGCCGAAGAGATCATAAAGCAAATGAGCGAACAGTTGACAGCAATGAGCTTGGCAGTAAGTAAGGGCTTGACTGGAAACGGTGTTGCGTCAAACCCGTTTTTGACGCAACACCAGGCGGCAAAATTGGCCAAGTATCATCAACGAGGAAAAACTCTTTCTGGCGACATAGTCTTGACGGCGATGGAAAATGCGATCGCCACAAATGAGGTCGATGCCGCTATGGGAGTTGTTTGTGCTGCTCCAACAGCGGGATCTTCTGGAACTTTGCCGGGTGTTTTGTTTGCATTAGAAAAAAAGTTGAATTTAAGTCGGAGGAATGAAATCGACTTTTTATTGTGTGCTAGCGGTTTTGGCTTGATCGTGGCTAATCATGCCACGATCGCTGGCGCGACAGGCGGCTGTCAGGCTGAAGTCGGCAGTGCTTCTGCAATGGCTGCCGCTGCTGCAGTTGAAGTTAGTGGTGGGACACCGCAACAGTCTGCGGAGGCTTTTGCATTTTCGTTAAGTAATTTGTTGGGTTTGGTTTGTGATCCGGTTGCAGGTTTGGTTGAAGTACCATGTGTGGATCGAAATGTTGTTGGTGCAGTCAATGCTTTGGCTGCCGCTGATATGGCTTTAGCAGGATTGACTAACACGATCCCAGCTGATGAAGTTATCATGGCAATGAAAGATGTTGGTGAAAGAATGCCGCGAGAACTTCGTGAAACTGGGCTAGGAGGATTGGCTGCAACCCCGACGGGAAATCAAATCAAATTCAATATTTTCGGTACAGAGGCTTAATTTTATCATGCAATTTGTGTTGCCGGGCGAAATACAAAGAAATAATAGTTTAAGAAGTGATTATATTTAATGACACGCCCGGATTGTTGTGGTATTCTAGGAAAGAATGTTTGAAATTGGAGGATCGATAATGAGTGAACAATTTGAACTAGTAATTTTAACAGGGATGAGTGGTGCTGGTAAGACAGTTGCAATGCAAAGTTTTGAAGATTTAGGTTATTTTTGCATTGACAATATGCCACCGACATTGATTCCAAAGTTTTATGAGTTGCTGCAAGATAGTGGTAAAATTCAAAAAGTTGCTTTGGGGATCGATTTACGTTCGCGTTCATTTTATGATCAGATCATTGAGATATTGCATAATATTGAGGATCAAAGAGCTGTCAATGTAAAAATTGTTTTTCTTGATGCATCTAATGAAGAACTGGTTTCTCGGTATAAAGAAACCAGACGAGCACATCCTTTAGCTCGTGAAGGTCGGTTGTTAGATGGGATTGCTAAGGAAAGGGAACTACTGGCTGAAATCAAAACGCAGGCGCAGCTGGTGATCGATACAACTAAATTGTCTCCGCGACAGTTGCGTGAAGAAATATTCCATACGTTTGAAAGCGGCAAGGAAACTCCTTTTCATATTGAAGTTTTGTCATTCGGCTTTAAATATGGTTTGCCGATCGATGCCGATATCGTTATGGATGTTCGCTTCCTGCCTAATCCTTATTATGTACCAGAACTAAAGGGTAAAACGGGCTTGGATAAACCTGTTGAGGATTATGTCATGAATTCAAACGGTGCCCAAAGTTTTTACGAACAATTTGCGCACTTACTTGAATCGATCCTTCCAGGTTATGTTAAAGAAGGCAAATCAAGTGTAGTTATCGCGATAGGCTGTACAGGCGGTCAACATCGGTCAGTGGCACTGACTAACTTGATCGGCAAACGGTTAAAGAAAAAATATCCGGTGCGGATCTCACACCGCGACATGAACAAGCGGAAGGAGACTGTTAACCGGTCATGAGTAATTGTAATAGAAATGGTCAGCGCCCTAAAATAGTAGTGATCGGGGGAGGAACTGGCTTGCCGGTCGTATTACATGGACTGCGTAAGAAAAATGCTGATATTACTGCGGTGGTAACTGTGGCTGATGATGGCGGGTCATCTGGCGTGATCAGGGATTATATCAATGTTGTCCCACCTGGAGATATTAGAAATGTTCTAGTAGCTTTGTCTGATATCCCTCAGATTTATAAAGATATTTTTCAATATCGTTTTGATACCAAAGATCAGTTTTTTTCGGGGCATGCGATCGGAAATTTGATTATTGCGGCATTATCAGAGATGAATGGTGATGACATATTTTCCGCCGTGCAAAAGCTGTCACAGATGATGCGTATCGACGGCAAGGTCTATCCGGCAGCCAGCGTTCCCTTGGCTTTGAATGCTGAGTTCAGCGATGGCACTTGTTTGTCTGGAGAAGCCGAGATCACTGCTGCTGAGAAAAATATAAAAAAAGTCTGGGTCACGAGCAATGACGGCTCTAAACCTGAAGCTCGCCCTGAAGTGATCAAAGCCATTATGGAGGCAGATCAGATCGTATTAGGTCCAGGTAGTTTATTCACGAGTATCTTACCCAATTTAATGATCGAAAATGTTGGTCGTGTTGTTTGTGAAACTCAAGCGGAAGTTGTCTATATCTGCAATATTATGACGCAAAAGGGTGAAACTGAGAAGTTTACGGATGCTGATCATGTCCGCGTTTTAAATAATCATTTGGGTGATAACTTCGTGGATACTGTACTGGTAAATACTGAAGAAGTCCCGCAAGATTATATGGATTATCAAAAATATAATGAGATCTTAGACCAGGTCAAATATGACTTTGCCGGCTTGCGCGAGCAAAATTGTCGTGTGATCTCAGATAATTTTTTGAAACTCAGAGATCATGGCGTTTTTCATAATGGAAAAAAAGTCGTTGAAGAGCTGATACGACTGACAGGTCGTCCAAATTCCTGGGTCGTTGATAGATATAACTAAGGTAAATCTGTTAGTCAGTTTATTCATTTTAATGAAGGGAGGTCGGAGTATTGTCTTATGCTAGTGATGTAAAAAAAGAGTTGACTACTTTAGAGGTCAATCATCTTAAAAATGGTAAGGCTGAATTGACGGCATTGATCCGTATGAACGGTGCGTTAAGTTTGATCGATCATCAATTTGTGTTGAGTATTCAAACCGAAAATCCTGCAACTGCACGGAGGATCTATTGGTTGTTAGAAAAATTTTATGGTATCAAGAGTGAATTGATCGTTAGACGTAAAATGAAGTTAAAGAAAAATAATTTATACATTGTTCGTCTGCGCTCCGGCAGCAGCAAGGTTTTACATGACTTGAATATAATTGATGGCTTGCAGATCAAACAAACTGTGAACAATGATTTCTTGACTACGGATGGCCCTGTCCGTTCTTATTTACGCGGTGCCTTTTTAGCAACAGGTTCCGTGAATAATCCCGAAACGAGTCGTTACCACTTGGAAATTTATTCACTCTATGAGGAACATAATGATTCTATTTGCGAAATGATGAATCACTATCATTTGAATGCACGCAAAACTGAACGGCGTAGCGGCTATATCACTTATTTAAAAGAGGGAGAAAAGATTGCTGACTTTTTGTCTTTGATCGGGGCAACAAGTTCAATGCTAAAGTTTGAGGATATTCGCATTATGCGTGATATGCGTAATTCGGTCAACCGGATCGTGAATTGCGAAAATGCTAATATGAACAAAGTTGCTGACGCAGCCACTAAGCAGATCGAAAATATTAAGCTGATCGATGATGTTGTTGGTTTAAACAAGTTGCCGGTTAAATTGCAACAAGTTGCTATTTCTCGGGTTGCCCATCCGGAAGTTAGTTTGAAAGAATTGGGTGACCTAGTGGAAGGCGGTCCGATTTCTAAATCAGGTGTAAATCACCGTCTACGTAAAATAAATGAATATGCTAATAAAATCAAGACCGGAACATTTGCTGATCAAAATGCTTGATCAAAAAGGTATTTTTTCAAATAATGTTCGGTAGTCCATGAGAACTCTATCTTTTAGGTAGGGCTCTTTTTTATGTTTTAAGCCAAAAAAAGAACCATAGCTCACAATGTAGAGTTACAGTTCTTTGTTATTAGAAATTAAAGCTTATTCGGCTTTCTTCTTGTTCTTCATAATACCATCGATCAAACCATATTTAACGGCTTCTTCAGCGGTCATAAAGTTATCACGTTCGGTATCGCGGTTGATCGTTTCGATGTCTTGGCCTGTGCGTTCGGCTAAGATCTTGTTGATCAAGTTACGTGTCTTCGAGATATGCTCAGCAGCGATCTGAATTTCAGTTGATTGACCCTGAGCACCGCCTAATGGCTGATGGATCAATATTTCAGAGTTTGGTAGAGCAAAACGCTTGCCATCAGCACCTGCCGTAGACAAGATAGATGCCATTGAAGCAGCTATGCCCAAGACGATAGTCTGAACATCGGAATTTACGAAATTCATCGTGTCATAAATGGCCAATCCAGCTGAAACAGAGCCACCAGGTGAGTTGATGTACATATAGATGTCTTTTTCAGAGTCCTGTGCATCTAAGAAAAGCAACTGCGCGATCACAGCATTTGCCATGTCATCTGTGACTTCACCAGAAACCATAATGATCCGGTCTTTTAACAAACGTGAATAAATATCATAAGCACGTTCTCCTTGTGGAGACTGTTCAATAACTGTAGGTACTAAATTCATAGTAATAAATACCTCCTGTTTCTTAATTGATTGCATGAAATCTCCTTCATGACTTTGATTTATAGTTTACCCTATAGGTCAAAAAAGGTCAAACTTTTAGCATTTTTTGATAGTGTCAACTTTGTGTGGGTAAAT
>NZ_AZFI01000370.1 GCF_001435755.1 Ligilactobacillus acidipiscis DSM 15836
ATTCTTCTTTGGAATATCCCATTGTTTGAGCGAACAAATCTGTCACATAAGTAATATTCTTTCTTGTATCAAAAATTACTACAGCTAAATTCTCAGCCACAGAACTTAAAAAATCTGAACTCATTCCCAAAATTATTCTCCTCTTTCCATTTACTTTTCCACCGAATGTATTATCGGCTATTTCTGTCAAAGTTAAAGTACTATTATTACTTTTAAGGTAAAAAAATTTATCAAAGTAATTAAACATTTCACTTTGACAGGTGAAAAGATTTTAAATTAACGTATGTGCCCACTGCGATTCCTTTTCAAGAAAGACTGCACGAACCTGTTTCTTTATCGCTCGACATCTAATAGATCCAAGTTGCTTTTCATTATCTTTTGAAAATCAAATAATAAAAAAAGCTGAGTCACTGACCCAACTTCTAGTCTTACTTATTCCTTTTTTAA
>NZ_AZFI01000371.1 GCF_001435755.1 Ligilactobacillus acidipiscis DSM 15836
TTGTGTTGCACTTGAATTGTAAATCAGGCAATTATTAAATGATCCATCATCTTTAGTATTGCTTTTCATCTTTTTACATTAAACTGAGGCAGTTAGTCTGCCCCTAATGATAGCGCTTTAATCATTGCGTTTAAAACTTACTTTTGCAGGTTAATATTCTATCCCGAAAATACTCTCTCTACTATGCTTATAAAGTATGATTCCATTACACAATACATACATTTTACAAAGAAACTAAAAAAATTTTTAACTCTTTTAAGCCGAGCTGTTGTCGTGTAAGCATTTAATACCACAAGCGAGAGAAAAAGGCTTTCAAAGCCTTTTAAAGTTCTCGTCCTCTATTACCGGGGATCATCTAATACCAAATGAAAAAAGAATTGCAAGGCAAATTAGAGACTGGTTCTCGTCCCCTATTACCGGGGATCATCT
>NZ_AZFI01000372.1 GCF_001435755.1 Ligilactobacillus acidipiscis DSM 15836
AAATTTACCCACACAAAGTTGACACTATCTTAAAAAAGAAAAAGATTGCATTAAATGGCGATTGAATGTATGCTGAAAATACACGGGTGAGCCTTTACTGTGTAACCATGAGAACAAAAGAACTATCACAATTGTCAACCTTTTTGCGATAGTTCTTTTGTTCTTTAAATAATCATGAGTTTTTTAGAAAATTGGGCTATTTAAATATTGATTCAGCCTTTCTCTGGTATTGGTATTCATTCTAATAAAACCAATACCTTGACTCATACATAAAGCTGCGTTGCCCCAACTTTGAGGCTTTTTAAGATCAAGTTGGTTAAAGCCAGGTAGATCATCAAACTTAACAGCAAACATATTAGCCGAAATTCCCATGGAATGTGCAACCTCAGTTATTGGTCTAAAGGTTGAAAGTACCAAAACAGACCG
>NZ_AZFI01000373.1 GCF_001435755.1 Ligilactobacillus acidipiscis DSM 15836
GTCCCCTATTACTGGGGATACTCTATTACCGGTACATCCCACTAATGGTTTGCTATCAAGCTTAACGTGGATTTTGTTTGTCCAAAAAACGGACAAAACAAGGACATTACCCTAACGATTTGTCTATTTTAAAGACAAATATAGCGATAAATTTAATTTTAAAATCAATGTCCTCGTATTTATATTAACATCTTTATTAGTATTTTTAAAATTAAATTGAAAATACGGTTTAATAATAACTCTTCAGCAATAACAAACCACATAATTTCTGCTTACCAAAACCACCCATCTCGAAAACAATAGTGTGAAAATACATTCCAAATAATCAACACTGATGCTTTTACTTAACAACAATAAATTCTTCATCTAACAATCCAGTTCTCCCTAAGTGCCAGAGAGTATAAAATAGTTTGTGTAAAT
>NZ_AZFI01000374.1 GCF_001435755.1 Ligilactobacillus acidipiscis DSM 15836
GAGTGCGTGAATCTTGGTCGTTCGGCCACCTCGACTTAGTCCAATAGCTTGATTTTCGACCATACATTCGGCGTTTTTTTTGCCCCAGTGGCCTTTTGATGCGCTCGAACGATCGTTGAATCTAAGCTCAAGTTTTCCATGTCGGGATCGTCAATCAATTCGAGAAAAACCTGTTCGAACAAGCCTGAACTTACCCAGGCTCGGAAGCGACTATACACCGTTTTCCAAGAGCCATAGCGTTCAGGTAGATCACGCCAAGGAGCCCCGCTGCGCATGAGCCAGAGGATAGCGTTGAGGGCGGTACGGTTGTCTAGGCTTGATGGACGGCCAGTCCGGTATGGCGGGAAGTATCCTTTGATTCGGTCCCACTGAGCATCTTCCAGTTCGTATCGTTTAGGTGTTGTCATCGGAAT
>NZ_AZFI01000375.1 GCF_001435755.1 Ligilactobacillus acidipiscis DSM 15836
CGTGGTATCTGGGGGTGACCAAGGACCACCCCAGCCATGAGAAAGCAGCTAAAGATTTTATCAACTGGATGTACAATTCTAGGGAAGCGCAAGACGTGATCATCAACGAAATGCGTTTTGTCCCCGCCACGAAAGATTTTAACATCAAACGTTTGCCAGACGATGTTTCTAAAGAGATCTATGAAGTCGGGACTTCCAAGGATGCAGTCACACCGATCCACAAGCAATATCCGAATGGCTTTGCCAATGAAGTGATCGGGCCGATGGTTCAACGATACTTGGTCGGAAAAACTACCTGGGAGAATTTAAAGAAAGTTATTTCAAACCAGTATAAACAGCTGAAAACAGTACAAAGCGGTCAGTAGGTGTTAGAAGTTGGAATGTGATGCAAACTTCGGTGAAGTAAGTGTT
>NZ_AZFI01000376.1 GCF_001435755.1 Ligilactobacillus acidipiscis DSM 15836
CTAATGACGGTGGTGAATTAGCGAACGATGCTAGAACTCTATTACTGGCTGAGTTCCTCCATCAACTCAACTTTGACCAGTTTTTACAGTCTAACATACATTTTAAAGATGATCGCAAGTCTTAGACTTTCTTCGCAAACAATTTATTCAAGTAGCTGCTGTTTCAATTGTTAGTGGGTACCCCCAAGATCAGCCCGCTACTGCTTTTGATACCTTATCGGGCTGCTTATTGAATGCTTAATTACGGCCCGATAATCGTTATACGTCGCAAGGTGTAACTAATTTCTTATTCCGGAGCTTACGGGTCTATGATGAATCTTCTGTGGATATCTTAGTGCAGGAAAATTCTGGTTTCGCAGCTCCGGGGATCTACCATGCCTGTGATAAAAAGCAGG
>NZ_AZFI01000377.1 GCF_001435755.1 Ligilactobacillus acidipiscis DSM 15836
TATATTAGTGTATGTGCTTAATCATACCTGCATAGATCTTCCATGCAGCAGCTGACCTTGAACATTCACCTTCTAAAACCACCATCGCATCAGTGTGTGAGAGTGTTTGCTGTTAAAGAGAACTTCTAAGCGCAGATCATCCCTGAAAAATGGTGTAGGAAATTTTTTCTACGCCATTTTTGTCGTGAAAAAATTTGTATGAGGAAGAATCGCAGTTGATATTTATTCTTTTTGAAGTGATATTTCTTTTCTGAATGACAAATAATTGCTATGGTTAAGGTTGAAAATGACTATAAAAAAGTTAATTACAGTAGGGAAATTTTTAATTTGCTAAAATAGAATGCAGAAGAGCTTTTTCATTCACTTAGTCTGTACGTAATTAAATATGGAA
>NZ_AZFI01000378.1 GCF_001435755.1 Ligilactobacillus acidipiscis DSM 15836
ATCCAAATGGTTACGTTGAACGGCGTGGTAAAGCTGGCCGACTCGGCAGAAGTATTTATCAACGCTATCAGGATTATCCTCATTTTCAACATGAATTTGGTCATTTAGAAGCAGACACCGTCCAAGGCAAAGCACATCAAGGTGCAGTTATGACCTTAGTTGAGCGTCTCTCCAAAGTTGAAATCATTTTAAACATCCAACAAAAATCGGCTGAATGCGTTAATAAACATCTTAATCAATGGTTGTCCCAACAGCCAAAACACCTTTTCAAGTCAATTACTTTTGATAATGGTAAAGAATTCACTGGTTGGAAAGAAATCGCAAATAAGCATGATATTAGTACTTATTTTGCCGAAGTTGGGGCTCCTAACCAGCGTGGCTTAAAC
>NZ_AZFI01000379.1 GCF_001435755.1 Ligilactobacillus acidipiscis DSM 15836
CCACAACTCTTGTTTTTGACTGATCATCTTATCGCTGCCAATCAGCGTAAGCTTGAAAAACTCCAAGAACTAAAAAAAGGGTATCTACAAAAGATGTTTTGCTGATTCTTAATTTGATCAAATTTAGGATCCTATGAAACCCCATGACTTAATTTTTATTGTGCTTGGTCAACACTTAATTCACCTGTATAATAGATTACGCAGGAAGTTTTAAGGGCGGTGGCTGTCTTTTCCCTTGCGAGGTGAGGCCCATGGGAGCATGGAATAATCTTCAGGAAGGTTTCACAGTCAATGAGCGTCTTCCAGACACTCTCGTTGATGTTGCTGTTTGGCACGTTTTTAATCGCGCTACTCAGCTATATCGACAAGCACCACAAATAAAAAA
>NZ_AZFI01000038.1 GCF_001435755.1 Ligilactobacillus acidipiscis DSM 15836
ACCTCAAGGTAAAATTATGAATAATCCAGGTCATTTATTTGAGGACACCTTACGTTTTGCTGAACATACTTTAAGCGCGCCGGAAGAAAAATTATTAGCTTCGATGGGAGATATTTTTGCTGTTCCGGAAAATATCTTTTCAGTCCTAGATGATGCGGATCTGAAGTTTGCTGATGTGATCGATCAAAATGGTGATAGAACTGAGCTGACTGATAGTACGTACAGCCAACTGATCCAGTCTACAGATTGCGAGATTAGAAAGCAGGCTTTTACCAAATTATACGAAGTTTACCACCAATTCTTACGAACTTTCGGTAAAACACTTGGGTCTCATGTTCATATTCAAAACTATGATGCGAAAGTCCGACATTATGGTAGTGCAAGACAAGCAGCATTAAATGCAAATAATATTCCAGAAACGGTTTATGATAACTTAGTTCAGACTGTTCATCGCCACCTTGATCTGTTACAACGTTATGTTGGTTTGCGAAAAAGAGTCTTGAAATTAACTGATTTGAGCATGTATGATCTTTATACGCCATTGACAGGTAAGCCTGAATTGACGTATACATTTGAAGAAGGTAAAAAAATTGCTTTAAAGGCATTGTCAGTTTTGGGCTCGGATTATGTTGGACAGGTTCAAAATGCCTTTGAAAAACGGTATATCGATGTTATTCCTAATAAAGGGAAAAGAGGGGGAGCTTATTCAGGCGGCGGCTATGATACACCACCATATATTTTATTGAACTGGAACGATGATCTGGATAGTTTGTATACTTTAGTTCATGAAATGGGACATAGCATGCATAGCCAACTGACCAAACAGCATCAGCCTTTTCAATATGGTGACTATTCTATTTTTGTGGCTGAGATCGCTTCAACTACAAATGAAAATTTGCTGACTGCTTACTTATTGGAACACGAAGCTGATCCAGCTGTTAGAGCATATGTTTTAAATTACTATTTGGACGGCTTTAAGGGTACAGTCTATCGGCAAACACAGTTCGCTGAATTTGAACAGTGGCTCCATGAAACAGATGCAAAAGGAGAATCTTTGACAGCTGATGAAATGTCGACTAAATACTTGGACCTTAACCGACAATACTATGGCAAAGAAGTCGGCAGTACCCCACAAATCGCTGACGAGTGGGCTAGGATCCCACATTTTTACTATGATTTTTATGTTTACCAATACTCTACAGGTTTTGCTGCAGCGACAACATTAGCTAATAATATTCTAGATGACCAGCCTGAAGATACTGCAGCCTACCTTCATTACTTGCAATCAGGAAGTTCAGACTACCCGATCAACATTATGAAACAAGCTGGGGTAGATATGACTAAAGTTGATTATTTAGAAAATGCTTTTACTGTCTTTGAGAAGCGACTTGAGGAACTGAAACAATTATTAAAATAGGGACATATTCCCTACAAAAAAGACCCGGCCATTTAAATTTTGGTCGGGTCTTTTGAATGATATTAACTAATTATTGCTGTCAATTTGAATTTTAAGTGGAGTACGATTAGATTTTAAAAATGAATTCATCTGTGAGTGGCACCCGCAGTCTTTTTCAACTAAATCAGTTGGCATTCTACCAGCAAGGATCTCCTTTAAAACATAATCGGACTTGCACGCATCCATGGCAATGCCGCAATCATAACCTTTAACGTTAAATAAGACAACCGTTGGATGATGCTTAACGTTCATTTCTGCAGCGGTTTTTTGATCTTTCATAAAAGATTTAGCAGTGAATTCGGAGTTTCGGTCATGGATAAACATTTCCTTATCCAACCCGCTCTCTAAAGCTGCTTGCATAGCAATATCATTGGTATAATTGCCATCAACAGAATATTCCATTTGCCTTTGAATGCTTAACAAAAAATTTCTTCCACGCTTTTTACCTTGAAACAAAGACGCTTTAAAATCTAATGCAGCATGATAAATGTTCATAACTAACTTATTGCGGGTCGCTAAATCTGTCCGGGACTTGCCATTCATTTCCATAATGTCTTGCACACTTTGCATATTCATTAAAGGAATGAAGCGGAAACGAACATCTTCTCTAGCTTCTTGGATCATATCCAAAATATTTTGCTCGGCATGATAACAAGTACTACCGATAGGGTTGATAAATAAATACATTTCTAACAAAATTGTTTCCTCCAAAAACTAACTGTCTTTTTCATTAGATGTTATCCTCACTTTACCAGACTTATTTTTAATTGCAATGAATGTGTTTATCACAAACATTATCTGAAAAAAGAAGTTAAAGTTGCTATTTTATAATAAGCGTAAATCTAAATTTACATAGGCGCTTTTCACCTAAACTTTTATTCCGTTAATTGAAACCTTACCTATTATAGTGAATCTGTTTGTAAATTTAAAGTAAAATACATTATTTTTTGGTATATACCATAACTTTTTTTAACAGATCCCAGATTATTGGTTTGAGCTCAAATATTCATGCCATAGATTAACAAAAAATAGAGTAGCTTGCAAAAATAGTGCTTAAATTTAGCAGTAAAAACTCAGATTTTCTAAGGAAGCAAAAAAACTGATCTTTAAAAATTTTAAAAAATTAAAAAAGCTTGGAGGTAAGTGGGCAAAAGCGAATATAGTGAACTTAAAAAGCGAAGTGCGCATTTTGCATTATGCTGTTTAAATTGGATAAACAAAACTTCTTGCTTGCTGCAGCCCGACTAAAAAATAAAGTCAAAATTCAAATGATTTAGTAACTGTGGTACACTAGGTAAGTGAATGAGGGCATGGTAACATTGGCTTTTTATCTATTATATTCAAGTGCTTCAGTATTTAAGTAAATCAAGCAAAAGAGGAAAGTTATGAAAATCGAGATTTTTGCAAATGACTCAGATAAATCATTAGCAATCAAGCAGCAGCTGCAAAAAAAGCTGGCTGATAGACATTTTATTTTTGACTCCGAAAATCCCGATATCGTGATCACTGTCGGAGGTGATGGAACATTACTTTCTGCTTTCCATCATTATGAAAAACAGTTAGATCAGATCCGCTTTGTTGGCGTTCATACTGGTCATTTGGGCTTTTATACAGACTGGCGCGATGGTGAGATCGATGATTTGGTCGTTAGTTTACAATCTGATAACAGGCAATCAGTTTCATACCCGTTGTTAGATGTTAATGTTTTGACACGTAAGGATGGTGAAGTTCATCAATTCTTAGCACTGAATGAATCATCTATCAGGAGAGTCGGTCCGACTATGACATCTGACGTATATATAGGTGGAGACTTGTTTGAACGTTTTCGTGGTGACGGTTTGTGTGTGGCAACACCAACGGGATCTACCGGATATAGTAAGTCGTTAGGCGGAGCTGTTGTTCACCCAGACATGCCCGTTTTGCAGTTGGCTGAGATCAGTTCGATCAATAACCGAGTTTTTAGAACAATCAGTTCACCTTTGATCATTAGCCCTAACGACTGGGTAACTATTCGACCCGTTAGCCCTGGTAGCAACCAAGATTTCTTGTTGGCAGTAGATTCGCGCTACTACCATACTACTGATGTTGCTCAGATCACATATAAAGTTTCTAAGAAAAAAGTTTATTTTGCCAAGTATCGTCACAACGGTTTCTGGAATCGTGTGAAAGATTCATTTATTGGTGACGAGCAATGAAATTTGAGTGGCAATATTTGGGGGACTCAGAGATCAGACTGAAGTCCTTTTTAAAACAACAACATGTTTCTCGCAGATTATTAGCTAAGATCCGTCATGAAGGCGGGGAGATCTTGGTTGATAATGTTTCAGGACGAACGATCGATAAAATTCATTCAAAACAAGTTGTTACGCTGCTCTTGCCTCCTGAACACGGACGTAAGACAGAACTTGTCCCTTCTTATGTGCCGCTTGATATTATTTACGAGGATCGTGACTTGTTAATTATTAATAAACCTGCTCATTTAACCTCGGTCCCATCGAAACTCTACTTGAATGATTCATTGGTCAATCGGGTTTGCGGCTACTATGAAGTTCGTAATTATCGGGGGCTTATTCCACACATTGTTTCAAGGCTCGATCGGGATACGAGCGGCTTAGTTTTATTTGCTAAGCACCGTTATGCTCACGCTTTGTTAGATATTCAAATGCAACAAAGAAAAATATCCAAACAGTATGTGGCACTAGTAGAAGGTCAGTTAGCACAAAGCGATGAATTTGATGTACACGCCGCGATCGGACGCGATCCGCAAAGTCTGTTCAAACGTCAAGTTGTAACGGATGGGCAGCAAGCCCTGACTCATATTAAATGTTTGCAAAGCAGTGCCGCAGGTTCGTTGCTTTTAGTACAGCCTAAAACAGGGAGAACACACCAAATCAGAGTCCATTGTGCAAGTATCGGTCATCCATTATTAGGGGATACGATGTATGGTGGTCATTTTAGGGGCGGATTGTACCGTCAGGCGTTGCATTGTTACCGGTTGACTTTTAAACATCCGTTAACAGGAAAAATCATGACCTTCACTGCTCCATTAAAAAAAGACATGTCCGAATATATGAAGAATCTTTAGAAGAGGTATAAAAATGGCCGATAAACAAATGCAAAATGCAAATAAAAACGACCAGATCGCTCAACTGTTGTCCGATCAAAAAGCTAAGTTATTTCGGCGTGAATATCTAGACTTACATGTCCATGAACAGGCACAAATTTTTTCAGACCTGGACCGAACATTGCGCAGCAGAGTCTATCGGTATTTAAGTGCCGAAGAGGTCGGCGATATGTTCGATGCGATCGAAGAAGAACCAGAGGATGTAGTTAGATATTTTAAAGAAATGCCGGTTCAATATGCTGCCAAAGTTATTGACGAAATGTATACCGATAATGCGGTCGATATTTTAGCCTATGCGCAAAATAAAGATCTGACTCATTATTTGTTGGCACTGCCAGAAGAACGCTCTGCAGAGATTCGTGAGTTGCTGCATTATGAGGATAAAACTGCCGGTGCTTTGATGACGACTGAGTATGTCGATATTTTTGCCGACCAGGATATTAGTTCTGCGATCAAAGATATTCGTGAAGAAGCAGCAGACGCAGAATTGATCTATTATGCTTATGTTGTGACTAATGATAATGAATTGATCGGAGTCGTGACTTTGCGTGATTTACTAACTAATCCGGAAGAGACTCAAATTTCTGAGATCATGACTGAACCTGTGATCTCGGTACCAGTCGATGAAGATCAGACCGAAGTTGCACAGAAAGTGCGTGATTATAACTTCGTGGCTTTGCCAGTTATTGATTATGCAAATAAATTAGTCGGTATTATCAATGTTGATGATGTTATCGATGTTATTGATGAAGAAAATGCCGGTGAATATTCAGGTTTGGCTGGTGTTGATACTGAAGAAACTCCAGAAAACCCATTTCAAGCTTCACTCAAACGTTTGCCATGGTTGTTGATTTTACTGTTGATGGGGATGTCAACTACTACTTTGATCGACCATTATGAAGTTTTGATTTCTCAGGCCAGTATCCTTGCGGTTTTTGTTTCTTTGATCACGGGGACTGCAGGTAATGCTGGTACCCAGAGTTTAGCTGTGGCGATCCGTGGGTTGTCTAACAGTGAAGAAGATCGGCGCTCAGGTTTGAAAACAATTTTTAACGAGCTACTTACGGGATTGTTTGCCGGTGTGACAACAGGCCTAGCTGTTTTCTTACTCGTCGGTTTTTGGAAAGAAAATTTTATTTTAGGTTTCGTGATCGGTATCTCGATGTCAACAGCGATCACGGTTGCAACTGTGGCGGGCAGTATTATTCCGTTGATCATGGATAAAGTGGGGGTGGACCCTGCCGTTGCGTCAGGACCATTTATTTCCACTTTAAGTGATTTGACCTCAGTATTGATTTACTTTAATATTGCACACTTATTCTTAAGTTTCTTCTTGAATAATTAAAAAGCAATTCTCAAACAGCTAAGTGAGAATTGCTTTTTGTGTGTTCATATAATTAATAAACTGCTATAGCTCAGTTTTGGGAACTGTCTCTGACCACAAGCCTGACCCCACATGTTATTTTTTTGGGAACATTTTCAAAATTAGATGAAGATAACTGCGCTGTTAAGAGTTTGACTGCCGTTATTCCCATTTGCTTAGTTGGAACATGGACACTGCTGAGTTTAGGATAAACAAATCCAGCTAATGAAGAATCATTAAACGAAATGACACTAATATCTTCTGGAACTTTGATGTTTTTTTCTTGCAAGGCTCGTAATGCGCCCACTGCCAAAGAATCATTAGCCATGAAAAATGCTTCAGGCAGATCGTTTTTTAAATCGGCCAAAGCTTGCTGCATCATTTGGTAACCAGCATCCATAGTGAAGTCACCAACGTAAACATAGCGACTATTATACTTTTTTTGAGTTGTCAGTAATTTTTTAAAGGCTAAAAAACGTGGGTCAAGCAGGCTTTCCTCTTGGTCGGATGTATGTTCTTCACCGGCTAACATGCCGATTTTTTTTAGACCGGCTTTTTCGAATTGCGCCAAGACTGTAGTCACACCGTTTTCGAAGTCAGGAACCACACAGCTGTAACCAGCAAAGAGGGTATCGCAGTCAACAAAAATGATGTGGTCTGAGAGCTGCCCCAACTCTTGTATCTGAGGAGTGCTAAACTTGCCTAAAGCTAATATTCCGTCACAAGCTGCTGCCCTTTCTAAGGGATCCGTATGGAACAGTCGTGTGATGCGATAGCCTAGTTCTTGTGCTTTTTTTTCGATACTTTCGCGTAAAGAAAAGTAATAGCGGTCATTTAATTCTTGTTGTTCGGTATACCACTCGATGATCGCCAGTGTCTTTTTTGTTGTTTTTTTAGTTGCCCGGCTACCAGTTTTTTTGTAGTTTAACTGATGTGCAGCATTGAAAATGCGTTCTTTTGTTTCTGTGCCGACCGACATACTTGAATCATGGTTTAAGACCCGTGAGACTGTGGCTGATGAAACTTTGGCCAGGTGGGCAATGTCTTTAATAGTTGCCATTCGTGCACATCCTTCCATTTATAATATAGTTTTATTTTACCACAGTGATTAATTAAGTAAATATATTAGTAAAACATTGATGATTTTAGTAAAATAGTTTACAATGAAAATGTTAAGCGTTTACTTAAAAATCTGGGAGGCTTTATCAATGGACAAACAAGAACTTATTACAGCATTTACTAATATCTACCAATCAAAACCAAGCGCGGAATACTTTTCACCGGGACGGATCAACTTGATCGGTGAACATACTGACTACAATGGGGGACATGTTTTCCCGTGTGCAATCTCATTGGGTATCTGGGGCGCTGTCGCTAAAAGAACAGATCGAAAAGTGCGTCTTTATTCTGGCAATTTTACTGATCTTGGTGTGGTTGAAGCTGACCTTGATTCTTTGGAATATAGCAAGAAAGATTCGTGGGCTAACTACGTCAAGGGAATGATCAAGTTTCTGCAAGAGGCAGGTCATGTCCTGTCGAGCGGTTTAGATATATACATCAATGGTAATATTCCTAATGGCTCAGGACTTTCTTCTTCAGCTGCATTAGAAATGTTGATCGGGTCGATCGTGAATGATCAATTTAACTTGGGAATCGAACGCCTTGATTTAATTAAATTAGGTGTGAAGACTGAAAATGAATTTATTGGGGTCAATTCAGGGATCATGGATCAGTTTGCCGTTGGTATGGGGCAAAAAGATCATGCACTCTTATTGGACACTAATACGCTTGAATATGAAGTTGCGCCGATCGACTTGAAAGATCATGTCATTATTATTATGAACACTAATAAACGTCGCGAACTTGCCGACTCCAAATATAATGAACGTCGGGCGGAATGTGAAAAAGCTTTAAGTGAATTACAGACTGAACTTGATATTTCTTCTTTAGGTGAATTGGACGCAAATACCTTCGATGAATATTCATATTTGATTGAAGACGGCAATCGTCTTAAACGGGCTCGTCATGCTGTTCTTGAAAATGAGCGGACATTACGTGCAAAAAAACTCTTGCAAGAGGGAAAATTAGCAGAATTTGGTCGCTTAGTCAATGCTTCTCATGTTTCTTTGGAGCATGACTATGAAGTTACTGGTAAAGAGTTAGATACATTGGTTCACACTGCTTGGCAGCAAGATGGTGTGTTAGGTGCTCGCATGACTGGTGCTGGTTTTGGTGGATGTGCGATCGCCATAGTCGCTAGTGCACAAGTTCCAGAATTTGAAAAACAAGTTGCTGCTAAATACACAACAGAGATCGGTTATGCTCCTTCATTTTATGAAGCCAAGATCTCCGATGGAACCAAAGTTATTTAAGAGATTTGAGAGAGCAGAGAATTAAAAGAGTAGGTGAAAGAAAAATGGCTCAACAGAAATTAGTTGATGCTTTTGTAAACGAAGTCATTAACAACAGCGAGTTTGAAGCAACTGACCACATTTATTTACGAAATTATGTTTTAAGATTGGTTGGTGACGAAACTTTAAATGTCTTTACAAAGCAAACAGGATTACTAGACCTCAAAGACGAGCTGGTCAAGCAGGCGCAAATAAACGGTCGATGCGGTGAGACCCACGATGAACAGGATATTGTCGCTTCTCAATTAATGGAACTCATCGTCCCGCGGCCAAGTCAAGTTAACCGTCATTTTTGGGAAACTTATGCAAATATTAGTCCAAAACAAGCAATTGCTGACTTTTATGCATTGAGTAAAAAAAGCGATTATATTAAAACTCGTGCGATCGCCAATAATATTTACTTTCCAGCTAAAACTGAGTATGGCGATTTGGAGATCACGATCAATTTGTCCAAACCAGAAAAAGATCCCAAACAGATCGCACTGGCTAAAAAACAAAAGGCAACAGGCTATCCTATGTGCCAACTTTGTCTCGAAAATGAAGGTTATTTAGGGCGGATCGGGTATCCAGCTCGGAGTAACCACCGTGTTGTTCGTTTTGATATTGATGATGAAAAATGGGGCTTTCAGTATTCACCATATGCTTATTTTGACGAGCATTGTATTTTTTTGGATACTAAACATCATGAAATGCAGATCGACCAGGAGACTTTTAAACGTTTACTGACGATCATTGAAAAATTCCCCGGATATTTTGTGGGTAGTAATGCCGACCTGCCGATCGTGGGAGGTTCGATCTTAACTCATGAACATTATCAAGGAGGGCGGCATGTATTTGCAATGGAGCAGGCACCAATCGAAACGCCGCTGAGTTTTGTCGGTTTCGCAGATATAACGGCAGGGATCGTTAAATGGCCGATGTCAGTTGTTAGATTACGTGGGACATCTAAGGATAAATTGATCAAACTAGCGACAAAGATTTTGGATAAATGGCGCGGTTATAGTGATGAAAGTGTAGGGGTCCGTGCAAAAACAGCAGGTGAACCACACCATACGATCACGCCGATCGCTCGTCATCGTGGAGAGCAGCTTGAGTTGGATCTCGTTTTACGAGACAATCAAACATCTGCAAAATTTCCCGACGGTATCTTCCATCCGCATCCAGATGTTCAACATATCAAACAAGAAAATATTGGTTTGATTGAAGTTATGGGTTTGGCTATTTTGCCGCCACGCCTAAAAGATGAACTTAAAGAAGTCGCTAATTATTTATTGGGTCAGCCTAATCAAATTGCCGCTTATCATTTAAAATGGGCGCAAGATATTAAACGGACTCAACATGAAATATCAAGCACCAATGTTAATTCAGTTTTGCAAAAAGAGGTCGGTAAGGTATTTGCCAGGGTCTTGGAAGATGCTGGGGTTTTTAAGCGAGATCAGCAGGGTCATGTTGCATTCCTTAAATTTGCAAAAGAAGTTGGATTGAAATAAGCTGACGTGAGCTCATTACAAAAACAACCGGTAACACATAAGCTAAGAAACTTATGTGTTACCGGTTGTTTTTACAGAAATATTCTTATTTTTGTGTAGATTTTAAAGAAACTATCTTAGAACCATGGACTTGTGAAACGCCAAGCTCTTTAGCAATCTTGTCACAGTTTTCAGCAGTGATCCCGCCGCCTGGTAGAATGCTTACTCGCCCAGCTGCATACGCTATTAGCTCCTTAAGGTGCGAAACTGTTGCGGTATTGGACTGCGACAAGGGTCCTCCGTGAGTTAAGATCCGTTCATAGCCTTGTTCGGCTGCCCAATCGATTGCTTTTTTCTGCTGCGCGAAATCCATTTCATCAAAGGCCATATGCAAGATCAGCTGCATTCCGCCAGCTGCAGCCCCAAGTTGGTTCATGGCTTCAAGATCCAAGTCGTTATCCGGTGTCAAAGCTCCAAAGGATATTCCATCCGCACCTAGTGCCTGTGCTTCAAAAATATCAGCTTCCATGATCTTGATTTCAGTGTCGGTATAAACATAGTTGCCTTTTCTCGGGCGGATCAAAACGATCAGCAAAATGTTTTTGTCGTGACAATATTTGGCAGCTTCGGCGATCACTCCTTTACTGGGAGTTGTGCCTCCAACGGCAAGATTATCACACAACTCGATCCGAGCAGCTCCATTCAGGCAAGCAGCCGGCAGATCTGTAAAGTTTTCGAGACACGCTTCTTTTAATAACAAGGGTTTCATCTCCAAATTTAATTTTTATGCTTGGTCAGCAAAGCAGACACAAACGCCCTCAGGGACAACAACATCTTTTTGCAGACAGGTCAATTGGCCACTGCGAGAGTCACGGGCGTACAAAGTGACGTTGTCGGTATTTTGGTTGGCACAGACAATGAATTTTTCTGTCTTGTCTATTGCAAAATCTCGCGGAAAGTCACCTTCGGTTGAAATTTGTTGAACTAATTGTAGATGCTGATCGGCTTGAACTTCAAAGACAGCCAGTGAATTGTAACCGCGATTGGAAACATAGACGAATTTTCCGTCGCTTGAGATTTTAATTGCAGCTGCACCATTGTGCTTCGTCCAATCGGAGGGGATCGTTTTGAGTGTTTGTAAAACTTCAAAGGCTCCCTCTGCTTTTTTGTATTTCAAAGTACTGATCTGACTAGATAACTCTCCAGCTAAATAAGCATATTTACCATTTGGAGAAAAAACCAAATGACGTGGACCATAACCGGATTCAGTCTCCAACACGTTGACTTGTGTTAACTTGCCGGCCGTTGAGACATCGTATGTGTAAATTTTATCGCTGCCTAGGTCAACTGCAACCAAACGTCCATCAGGAGTGAGATCGGTGAAATGGACGTGTGCGCTATCTTGCTCTTCACGTGGGCCTTGACCAGTAACGGTCACACTATCGGTCTGTGATAAAGTATGATTCTCATTGATCTTGTAGACAATGATCTGGCCCTTATGATAATTAGCTGAATAAACTAGTTGTCTTTTATTGTCAACACCGATGTAACAAGGACTAGCCCCTGGGTGTAAGACATCATTATTTTTAGTAAAATCAGCAGCTGTTATTTGATAACTGCTGATCCCACCTTGGTCATCTTGAGAAGTGACCGCAAGCAAGTCATTAGCAGAGGTCAGACGTAAATAAGTTGGGCCCCCGATCTTAACAGCCAATTGCGGTTGACTCAGCTTTTCTTGCTTCGTGTCAAGTGTTGCCTGATATATACCCTGACTGGTTTTTCGGGTATATGTACCGAAAAAGATTTTTTCTTTCATAAAGTACTTATACACTTCCTTTCAAAACTTCTATGTTAAAGTATAGCATTCAAAACGCTTGGCGTCTTTCATTATGGATCATTTTACCAACGACTATTTTGCCTGCTTTAATTAGCATAAAATATAAATTTTGTACAAGTATTATGCTAAGATAGAAGGTGAAATGTTTTTTAAAGAAAGAGGTAAATGGAATGCTTAAGACAAGAATCACTGCCATCGGAAAGCATGCAGATTCTAAAGAAGATGGCTTGATCATTTTATTTGATGAGACGGCGTCCGACAAACTGCGTGATGTTTCACTGATCCATGAAGTACTTCCTGATTTTGAACAAAAATATGAGCTGAAAGTTGGTCAAAAAGTCAGCTTTGATCAACAAGAATATGAGATCACATATCTTGGTCCGCTTGTTGAAAGTAATTTAATGTCGATCGGACATACTATTTTTGATTTTCATCAGGTTCCAGACCGTCCCAGAGCCAATGCGATTTATTTAAAGCCTCATGGCGAGCCCGATGTTCACGTGGGAACTATAATTACATTTGGTGCATAAATTAGCTGATATTGAAAACGACCTGAACACTTTTAGAGAAAGCGGCTCAGGTCGTTGTTTTTAGTTTTAAGAAATCAGTAGGTTAAATCGTATCTCCGTTAAAAATCGAATTCTTGACGATCACATAATCTACCTTGCGTAAGGCTGCTAATGAACGTCCTCCCGCATAAGAAATAGAGGATTGCAGATCTTCTTGCATTTCACGGAGTGTAGTAGCGATGCTGCCACGGTATGGGACCAGTAATTTTTTACCTTCAACATTTTTGTATTCGCCTTTTTGATATTCTGAGGCGGAACCGTAATAGGTTTTGAATTTTTCACCATTTTCCTCGACGATATCGCCGGGTGTTTCAGTGTGACCAGCAAACAAAGAGCCGATCATGACCATTGAAGCACCAAAGCGGATCGATTTGGCAATGTCGCCATTGTTTCGAATCCCACCGTCGGCAATGATCGGTTTGCTGGCTGCTTTGGCACAGAGACGCACAGCTGCTAACTGCCAGCCGCCAGTCCCGAATCCGGTTTTTAATTTAGTAATACAAGCCTTGCCTGGTCCGATCCCAACTTTAGTGGCATCTGCACCGGCATTTTCGAGTTCACGAACTCCTTCTGGTGTACCAACATTTCCTGCGATCACAAAAGAGCCAGGGAGATGTTTTTTGATATAGTGGATTATATTGATCACTGAATCAGCGTGACCATGAGCAATATCGATCGTGATGTATTCAGGTATAAAATCGTCTTTGCTCAACTGATCTACTAAATCGTATTCTTCTTGTTTGACCCCAACGGAAATCGAAGCAAATAAACCTTGGTCATGCATTTTTCTGACAAACTCAAGGCGATTTTCTTTATCAAAACGATGCATGATATAAAAATAACCGTTTTGTGCTAACCAGATAGCTAAACTTTCATCAATGATCGTTGCCATGTTGGCAGGAACCACTGGGATCTTAAACGTCATTGGTCCGAACTTAATGGTAGTATCAGCCTCGGAACGGCTATTGATGATACACTTATTAGGAACAAGCTGGATGTCCTCATAATCAAAAACTGGCATGTTTATCCCTCGCATTCTGAATTGTGGAGCTTATTTATAATTATTCGTTCTTGTGCATTTATTGTTTCCACAAACATATGAATTTTACCTAATTATAATCTAAAAGTCAAATTTAAGGTTCGTAGTTTTCAATGAACGTTCGTGTTCTACTAAAAAAGAGGGCCAGTGTCAGGTTTCATCTTTTTAAAAAACACCTGAATTATTCATACTTTTCCCTTAAGG
>NZ_AZFI01000380.1 GCF_001435755.1 Ligilactobacillus acidipiscis DSM 15836
AACGAAAGACGGGGATTAGTAAACGCACGCAGCAGCGACGGTTTAAGTTGATTTAAAAATAGGTGTTTTAAGAATTGAATGTTTAATTAATCATGTACGACGGGGATTGTCACTTTATTAAACAGTTGTGAGAGAAATTTATTTAGGAGTTTTAGGCACTATTTATACCTGTTGTGCTATTGAGGTTAGTTGTGATAAGGATTAATTTGTACTACAAAAGGCCTACTCAATTGTTAGTTGAGCAGGCCTTTTGTGGGTATTTTGATTAGAGCTATTAACCCTATGCTAATTATAAGGCTTAGCTTTCAAATGGAACATACTATTATCCAAATTATGATTTGTTAAGGTGGTGTGAGAGCGTAAAATATCTTGTGTAAATGCAT
>NZ_AZFI01000381.1 GCF_001435755.1 Ligilactobacillus acidipiscis DSM 15836
TAATAAGTCCTATCAAGGCTTGCAACAACAAATTCAACAAGCAACTAGTCCACAACAGAAAGCACAATTTAAAAACCAGTTAAATGAGATACACGAAGAAATCAGTGAGCGAACGCAAAAGCAGCTACAAGCATTTGCTAAAAAGAATTCAGAAATTAAACAACCAGATTCTGAACCCGATCAAAGTCTAAAACGTTAGCCAGTTTTTAAAGGGCATGCTATAATGGAGGCAGAAAAAGGAAGCCCTGCGCTAACAAGACTTCCCATGCAAGCCGCTTCAAAGGCGGTGGCAGAAATTTAATAAACGATTTTAGCTCGTCCTGTGACCTCTACCAAAGTTACACAGGGCGGCTTTTTTTTATTTGTGGTGCTTGTCGATAT
>NZ_AZFI01000382.1 GCF_001435755.1 Ligilactobacillus acidipiscis DSM 15836
TACGACTTGAACTTTTTGACGTTGTGCTAAAGAGTAATTATTGAAAAAATATTCCTTGATCGTCTTAGACAAGCGATTTTCAAGTAAGAGCAGTAAGTCATGTGTTTTGGCATCGATACAAATAAACGAAAATCTGCCTCTAGTAGAGCGAAGCTCAGCGAAACAGAGCGCCTTTTGCAAACGGTGTGGAGTCACATAAGCTGTTTTATTGCATAGAGGATCCGTTGTACTGAAGAAGCCGAGACGCCAACTATTTGGCGATCTTTTTAACTGGGCTCGCTTCTTTAGCTAAACTATGGATCACTTGCCTAGCCCGCAGGGTGATCGAACGGTGACACTGAGTCAGCTCAGTTTTAGCACTAAAAGTTCTGTGGCACT
>NZ_AZFI01000383.1 GCF_001435755.1 Ligilactobacillus acidipiscis DSM 15836
TATTCTTTAACTTTCAACCTTTAGTTAAAAATTAATTCCCAGTACCTTTACCAATCAAAGTAGTTACCAATTAACTTTATTTAGTCAACTGACCAATCCTTAACTCTGAAAAATTTCCTGCAAAGCAAACAGTAAAGAACTAAAAAATCTACTGCATAATTCTGTGATAAAAAAGTCAGTGTTTTATTCTTCCAAAGTAACAATTAACTGCTTTACGGCCTGTAAAAAAAGGATATCCACGAGAAAACAATTCGCAACGTAAAAGACAACATCTAAAGTTTTAGAGTCATTCTCCTGTCATTGGATATAGCTAACAGATCATAAGCTACTAGTTACGTCGCCACACGCCCACACAAGCCACCGTAACTTTG
>NZ_AZFI01000384.1 GCF_001435755.1 Ligilactobacillus acidipiscis DSM 15836
CTTTTTTTCGCTGCGCGGAATTCAGCGTGTGGGTTAGATTGACAACTTGCTAGTGATCGTCGTCTTTGTCACTCTCATCTAACCAATGAGAGAATAGTTTAATAACTATACCTACAATAATAGGTGCGACAATCAACGAAAGAATATCATGTACCATAGACAACGCCCCCTTTCAGGGCAAGTTGCCAGTTAAAAGTATAACATTTGTTTCACTTTTAGGAGGGACCTTTATGGATTTAGATTTTCAAAATCACCAGTTTGATCTTTTTACTGACTGGCGACCCAACCAAACTAAAAAAGAATTTACGCAAAAATTGCAACAACAAGCTCAAGCAGAAAAAGCACAACTACCTCACTTATTAACTCGTGA
>NZ_AZFI01000385.1 GCF_001435755.1 Ligilactobacillus acidipiscis DSM 15836
GGGTCGCAGGTTCGAATCCTGTCTTCCCGATTCATATGTTTTTTATCGCGGTGTAGCTCAGCTGGCTAGAGCGTCCGGTTCATACCCGGGAGGTCGAGGGTTCGATCCCCCCTGCCGCGATTTTCATACCAGAGCTTGGACCTTTAGCTCAGTTGGTTAGAGCAGACGGCTCATAACCGTCCTGTCGTAGGTTCGAGTCCTACAAGGTCCATAGTTTCAATGGATTTTTATCGTATGGAACTTATTATGGAGGATTACCCAAGTCTGGCTGAAGGGAACGGTCTTGAAAACCGTCAGGTGGGTAAAACCACGCAAGAGTTCGAATCTCTTATCCTCCTTTTTTATATTATCGCGGGATGGAGCAGTCTGG
>NZ_AZFI01000386.1 GCF_001435755.1 Ligilactobacillus acidipiscis DSM 15836
TCAATGCGCACTTACACGTCATATACATGACGTTGTACTAAAACCCTGAAAACCTGTATCAGAAGTCGCCTATGGCGACAACAAAAATTAAAACCAAACCCACAAAGAAAGGAGATAACAACAATGGCAATTTTTCACATGAGTTTCCAAAATATTAGCGCTGGAAAAATGCGTAGTGCAGTTGCCAGTGCTAGTTATCGAAGTGGGGAAAAACTATTTTCTGATAAAGAGGGAAAGAGTTACTTTTATAAACGTGATGTCATGCCAGAAGCATTTATTTTAACACCAAAAAATGCGCCAGAATGGGCAAAAGATAGGCAACAATTATGGAATGAAGTTGAGAAGAAAGACCGTAAAGCAAATTC
>NZ_AZFI01000387.1 GCF_001435755.1 Ligilactobacillus acidipiscis DSM 15836
ATAGAATTATTACGAACTAGCACCACGCGTGATCATAATTAAAACTCCTCCCTAAAAATCTTCTCTAGGAACTGTACTTACTTTAATATTCAAAGGCTTAGGCATTGTTACTGTTACCAAATCTAAAATTTAAAGCAAAATATCGTTTACCTTACCAACTAATATATACAACTATGTATCAACATTGTGACTATAATCCATTTTACGTAATTTTCTTTTCAAAAAATCATCTCCCTTACATAATGTAATGAAGCAAATATCATGCCAATATAGTGTCAAGGAGAAGACGGTTCACAGACAACTATTTAAAACTAATATTAAAGTCCTGACCCTGAATTATTCATACTTTTTGTCTTAAAT
>NZ_AZFI01000388.1 GCF_001435755.1 Ligilactobacillus acidipiscis DSM 15836
CACACAATGGATTCGGCAAACTATCAATGATTGCGATCTGTCCAGGTTGGGCTGCTTCACGCGTCAAACCAGTACGGATCGCATTGACCACGGGTAATAATTGTAGTGCGCGACGGTTGAACCGTGACCGACTAATGGTGATTTTTTGCGGCATAAAGGCGGTCATCAAGCGCCAAAAACGGCGTTGTGATTGGATACCAAGCGTTGTTTGTAAACACAGTAGCGCCAACAATCGACAGTCATCGATTTTAACGTGCGCCACATTACGCCGTTGCGTCACACAACGTGGGCAATAGCGCTGGTAAAGCGACTGGCACAGCTGATAAAAATAATGATAGTTACCTTGTAATTCGTGACGA
>NZ_AZFI01000389.1 GCF_001435755.1 Ligilactobacillus acidipiscis DSM 15836
TTGACTTTGACATTTTCTTTAAACAACTCTTAAGTTGTGGCCTGGCTAGTTCTATTAATTATAAAATTTGTTAGTAAACAATCAAAAATCATTGTGAAGTGAACCTAATTTATTTTGTACGAACAGCATTCAGATTAATTTTACAATCTAACATTGCTATCCCTTACTAAGAGCTAGTCTAACATGAGAATAACCACAATAATTATCTTCTTACTAAAGACTGAGCCTGTTTCAGAATCTTAGGTCGTAGGGTAAATGTAATTAATGCGTAAATAATAATTCCTACTAAAACCTCTATTATTAGAGTGAGAGAATTAAATGGTAAATGACTAAAGGTTGAAAGTACAAAAATAGACTTC
>NZ_AZFI01000039.1 GCF_001435755.1 Ligilactobacillus acidipiscis DSM 15836
GAGTTGATTGGGCGGAAAGTTTTGGCTTGCGAAGCTCGACTACAAATCCAGCCAAAAATGATTACACTAATTGTTTTATTTGTTTAAGAATTCACATAAATTTGCTGGTTTTACCAACCATTGATTTGCGCATCGATCCCAGCGTTTTGCAAGATCTTTTGATATTCTAATAAATCGTTTGTATGCAACTGTGCGACATCTTTTAATTCGTATTCTCGACCCAAGTCAGCATACTTTTTCAAGCCGAATTGATGGAAAGGAAGCAGCTCAACTTCTTTGACCCCCATCTTTTGAAATAACTCGCCAAAGTGTTTAGCATCATTATCTGTGTAGTTAAAACCAGGGATCACTGGGATCCGGATACAGTAGTCCTTGCCTGAATCAATGACAGTCTGCATGTTTTTTAAGATCATTTCGTTAGTCCCACCAGTCCCTTGACGATGTAGCAAAGGGCTCCATTGTTTACAGTCAAAATAAATCAAGTCCATATAGGGGTAAAATTCAGCAAAAACGGCTGGTGTGGCGTAACCTGTAGTTTCGCAAGCTAAATGTATTCCTTTTTCTTTAATAGCTTGTGCTAGTTTGATAGCAAATGGTGCCTGGAATAAAACTTCACCACCAGAAAAAGTTACTCCGCCGCCAGATTCTTCGTAGAAATCATAATCTTGCATGATGACATCCATGATTTCAGGCACTGTTTTGTATTCACCGACCATGATCTTACAGCCTTTAGCTTCATCATACATTTCTTCTGGATGCCGTAATTGCGACTCCGGATTAGCACACCAGGCACATTTTAACGGACAGCCTTTAAAGAAGACCACAGTGCGAATACCGGGACCGTCGTTTAAACTAAACTTTTGAATGTTAAAAAGTAATCCTTTGTCAGCTGTTTTCGACCTTCGGGTTCGCCTTTGTCTTGTTGGCACTGAGCATACACCTCCAACTCATATTTTATACAAATGAATTATATCACATAATTACGAACGAAACAAATTAATATTTCTTAGGAAAAGAAGATTGGTTATTCGATACAAAGAGTTGCTTTCACGCGTTTTTAAGTCTTTTTCGTAATAAAACGAATGTAATATAGATAATTAAATGTAAAAAAATATAAGTGTAAACGTTTGACAAAAAATGAACATTGCCGTTATTATCAACGTGAAAGTGGTAACAATTAGAAATGGAGGCTTCAAGATGGTTAAAGAGTTTGCGAGTCCAGCTCATTATATTCAAGGAAATGGTGTATTTGATGAACCCAAAGAGTATCTAGCAAAACTTGGGTCAACCCCCGTTTTGCTGTGTGATAATACTGTTTGGAAAATTGTTGGTGAGAAGCTGAATGGAGTGCTGGAAAAAGAAGATTTTACAGTTATCCGTGTCGAATTTGTCGGTGAAGCTTCAGAAGAAGAAATTAGTCGGATAGTCGGGATCGCTAAAGAAAATAGAAATGATTTTATTATCGGCCTTGGCGGTGGTAAAACACTCGATACGGCTAAAAATGTTGCTCATCAATTAAGTCTTCCTGTGGCAATTTTACCTACTGTGGCATCAACAGACGCCCCATGTTCCGCTTTGTCAGTTCTTTATACTCCTGAAGGTAACTTTAAAAAGTATGCTTTCTATGATAAAAATCCCGACTTGGTTTTGATCGACACCAATGTTGTTGCTCATGCTCCAGTCAGAAATCTGATTGCCGGGATCGGGGATGCAATGGCAACTAATATTGAAGCTCAAGATGTTGCTCGCGGTTATAATCAATCAATGTTGGGCAACGATCCGACATTGGCTTCGTTGGCGATCGCGCAAACCTGTGCAGATAATTTATTTGCTCATGCGCATGCAGCTGTTGCAGCAGTTGAGGGTCAGACCGTAACTTCGTCTTTGGAAACAGTTGTCGAGGCGAACACTTTACTGAGTGTTCTTGGCTTTGAAAGTTCGGGGTTGGCTGCGGCGCACGCGATTTACGATGGTTTTACCGCTTTGTCTGGTGAAAGTGAAACATTGATGCATGGTGAAAAGGTGGCATATGGTTACTTGTGTGAATTGATGTTAGATAATGTTCCAACAGATGTTTTAGACAAATATATCAAGTTTAATAGGTCACTTGGATTACCAACAACATTAGCTGACCTTAAGTTAAGTGATACTAGTTATGATGACCTTTTGAAAGTTGGAAAGCAAGCCACCATTCCTTCTGAAACGATCCATCAAATGCCATTTGAAGTTTCAGCTGAAGATGTAGCGAATGTGATCGTTGCGGTTGATAAATATTGTAACAGCTAATTTTGAATAAGAGTTATTTGTAATGAGCTAGTTTTTCTGGAAAGTAGGGGTGACTCTACTTTTTTTGTACTTAAAGATGATGTTAGGATATTGAACTAATAGCAAATGCTTTTAGTTTTTGCATTTAACTACTAGAATAACCATGAAGGGAGATAGTGTTTTATGAAAAATGTTATAGTTTTAGGAGCTGCAGGAAACATAGCTAAGTTTGCCGAAGAGTATTTGGCACAACAAGGTGATGTGAAGTTAACACTTTATTTACGTCATCCAGACAAGTTGAAGACAGGGGAGGCTAAGCTTGGAACGATCGTTCAGGGTGATGTTTTGGATGAAACGACTTTAGTTTCCGCGTTGCAAGGACAAGATATCGTGTATGCCAATCTGGCCGGGACCGATATAAAACAGCAAGCTGAAACGATTATTAAAGCGATGGATCAAGTTGGTGTTAAACGTTTGATCTGGATTTCTTCAATTGGTATTTATGACGAAGTACCAGGTAAGTTTGGTGAGTGGAATAACAAGATGTTAGGTGAAACTTATCTGCCAACATACGCTGCAGCTGTTAAGGCAATCGAAGACAGTGACCTGGATTACACTGTTTTGCGCCCGGCATGGTTATCCAACAAGGATGAAGTTAGTTATGAATTGACCCAAAAGGGCAAGCCGTTCAAAGGGACAGAAGTTTCACGCAAGAGTATCGGTGAGTTAGTTGCAAAGTTAGTGGGTTCACCTGAAAAACACTTACATGAATCATTAGGTGTCAATAAACCGAATACTGCTGGTGATAAGCCTGCCTGGTATCAAAAGTAATTCATAGGACTATTTTTAATGAGTCGAGTAAAGGTTAAGCTGCTAATATTTAAATAAAATCCCGTATATTTCCATACCAGGAAACATGCGGGATTTTTACGCAGAGTTCTGAACATAAAGTTTCTGTACTTAAACTGTCCAGCCACCGTCGGCCTTAATTATGTCACCGTTTAAGAAACTCGATTCATCGGAACCTAAGAAAACAGCCAAAGCAGCGATTTGATGTGGGTCGCCTAATGGGCCTTCACCAGCCGCCTGCAAGGCCTGACCACCTAGGGGATCAACGTTAGTAATTGTACTTTGGATATTAGTGTTAACTCCACCAGGAGCAATAGCGTTTGCACGGACTTTACCAAACCGACCGTAAGTTGCAGCAATATTTTTGGTTAAACCGACTAAGCCATGTTTAGAAATAGTGTAAACTGCACCGCCGCGAGCGCCAAAAAGCCCGCCAACAGAAGCGTTATTTACTATCACACCGCCGTTTTTTTGTTTTTCCATAACGTTAATGGCGGACCGGGCTGCTTTGAATGGGCCCGTCAAATTTACAGCGATAACTTTGTCATATAGATCGTTTGAAACATTACCGACAGCAGTAAAATTGTCCATGATCCCGGCATTATTGGCTAAGATGTCCAGACTTCCATAAGTGTCTGTTGCTAATTTAATGACTGCATCGATGTCATTTTCATTTGCGATATTAGTTACACTGATTGTAGCTTGACCGCCAGCCTCTGTGATCTCTTGGTGAACTTCGTTTAAGGTGTCTTCGTTAATGTCGGCCAAGATGACCTTGGCGCCTTCTTTTGCATAGTCTTCTGCGATGGCTTTACCCATTCCTGAACCGGCCCCAGTTACAATTGCTACTTTATCTTTTAATCTATTTGGCATTAAATACATCTGCTGTAAATAAGTTTATTTATACAAAGTTATTGTACCAATGTAAGTAAGCGTTTGTAAGAGCAGCCTGTCATTTATTTTTATGCTTATATTACGTTAAATAGAATTTAAAAACTTTGTAGCTCCAAGGGAAAATTGCTTTAAAAAAAGAATGAAGTGAATTATACTTAAGTTGAAATTGTTCATCATTTCACAATAGACAAATTTTGCTTTATGTATTAAGTAAAATGTTGATTTGTTAAAAAATGGCTATAGCTATGAGAGGAGGAAGGATTCATGAATAATGCACTGTGTTTTTTGCGGTGGTTTTTTAATGATTTTTTGCAGGAGTTTGTAAGTATTACTTTACGGATCCAAGTATTAAAAATGAATAGTACCTTAGATAGTTTAATTGATAAAAAACAGGCGCTAAAAGACATCAAACGATATCAACATTTACTTGAGCTCGCAAAGAAAAATGATCCATTAGTAAATCAAGCCTTATGTTGTGTTGGATTTGATAAAAGATTAGCTGATTTTGATGACTTGGATAAAAAATGGCTTCAAGAACTCTTGGAGTATGGTACTGTTTCATAACGGTCGACCGCTAAGAGAATTTCTGATTTAAATTATAGGATGAATTAGAGTCTAGGTCGACCAGAATTGTATTCTGTTAATTGGTTTTCAAGGTATTTTACGACGATCTCTTTTGAAGTATTTCCTAATGTGCTCATGAAATAACTTGGTGCCCATATGTGCCCACCCCATAGTAATTGTTTAGTTTCTGGATATTGCTTAAACTACTGCCTAGTTGTTATTTCTTGGAACGACTTAACAATTGAGCCTGGTATGTTAGCATATACTCCTCTTTACAGTAGATGTGGAAGTAATTCCTGTATCAAACTGTAAGGGGATTTTTTTCGCGTTTGGAAGATCGAACATTATTATTGTTTCGGAATAGTGTCTCCAAGTGAAGGGCAATAATACAATAGAAATTAGATTTGACAGTTAAAAAATGAGCAAGTCTGTTAATATTGGTTACAATATCTATTTTTATTTAGTAAAAGTAGTTTCTAAGCCTAAATATGGAGGTACTTCATGTCTTTAATTTATTTACGTAAAGCAAATAGAGATCATTTAGAGCAAATTATGAATGTGGTTCACGATGCCCAAGAAAACTTAAACGCGGCAGGTATTGATCAATGGAAAAATGGTTATCCTGACAAATTTAACATTCTTTCTGATATCGATCAGAATTCACTTTATGAAATCATGTTTGAAAAGCAAATTGCTGGGATAATCACGATTCAAGACACTCCTGAACCAAATTATAAAACATTGTCAGGTGGCAAATGGTTGGGTAGTGATAACTACGCCACAATACATCGTCTAGCCATCGATTCATCTTTTTCACATCAAGGATTAGGGAAGATGGCACTGATCAGTGCACTATCTTTGATAAGGGAACAGCAAATAACATCTGTTAGGGTTGATACCCATCGGAAAAATCAGCGTGTCCAGCATCTAGTTACGCAATTGGGGTTTAAATACCGCGGAGTGATCCATATTGTTGATCCACATGGTGACCTGGATAATGATGCCTATGAATTGATTATGGAGTAGCGGATAAAGTTGTTGATTGGCCCGAAGTTGGTTAGATGTAGGTCCAAAAAATAGTTGATCGGATCTTAGATAGTAATAGTACCTGGTGTTTTATACATTTTGTTAACTGTAAATATGTCAAAAACATTATAGTTACTATTAAAACAACACTTGGTAATTATTCAACAAAATTCATTTGCCTATGGAGCATATTATTTCATAGCTTTATGAGGTCGTCTTGTCGTATAATGAAAATACGTGAACAAATTTATGTTAAATAAATGAGAATAAGGTTTGTTTTCATAGTCGAGTAGCAACAAGCAAGAAGTTCCGCTTGTTTTCACTCGGTTTTTAGTCGAGTTTCGCAAGCCTGGACTTTCCGCCTAACCAGCCCCACTATCATGGCGCGAAAACTGCACGCTATAATAGTAGGTCTCGTTAGTGCTCGAGTCCAAACCGGCTTGCTCCACTCTGTTTTTAATAGGAGGTATTTTAAGTGACACGTTTATATGATAATTTTCAACCAGAAATGTACAAGGTTTACTTAGATATTGATCGTGGTTCAAAAACTATCACTGGTCGAACAAAGATTAGTGGTCACGCTCAAAGTGCTCAAATTGCTGTTAATCAAAAATTTTTGAAAATTTCTGACGTTAAAGTCGAAGAGAAGAGTGTTGACTTCTCAGTTGATGATGACGAGGAAATTATCAACATTGAATTGCCGCAAGCAGGTGATACGAACCTGACGATCGATTATACAGCACCTTTGACTGATTCAATGATGGGGATCTATCCTTCCTATTATCAAGTTGATGGTGAGAAAAAGCAGTTGATCGGGACGCAGTTTGAAACAACAGCTGCACGGCAAGCTTTCCCATGTGTCGATGAGCCGGAAGCAAAAGCAAATTTTGATTTAGCAATTAAGTTTGACGAAAAGCCGGGCGAAACGATCATCGCTAATATGCCTGAAGTAGATGTCGATAATGGGGTACATTATTTTGATCGCACGGTTAAGATGTCAACTTACTTAGTGGCCTTTGCCTTTGGAGAAATGCAAAGTAAATATACTACAACTAAGAGCGGTGTGAAAATTGGTGTTTTCTCTACCAAGGCACATAAACCTAACGAATTAGATTTTCCGTTGGATATTGCCAAACGTTCGATTGAATTTTATGAAGACTTCTACCATACACCATATCCATTGCCGCATTCATGGCAATTAGCCTTACCAGACTTCTCGGCTGGTGCGATGGAGAACTGGGGCTTAGTTACTTATCGTGAAGCTTACTTGGTGCTTGATCCCGATAATACATCGCTTGAAACTAAAGAATTGGTTGCGACTGTGATTGCTCATGAGTTAGCTCATCAATGGTTCGGTGATCTGGTCACTATGAAGTGGTGGGATGATCTCTGGTTAAATGAAAGTTTTGCCAATATGATGGAATATGTAGCTGTTGATGCCTTAGAACCTGACTGGCATATTTGGGAATTATTCCAAACATCTGAAGCTCCAGCTGCTTTGCAACGCGATGCTACTGACGGAGTTCAGCCTGTCCATGTTCAGGTCGAAAAACCAGCTGAGATCGATTCGATTTTTGATGGTGCGATCGTTTATGCTAAGGGATCGCGGATGTTAGTCATGGTCCGTTCCTTGATCGGCGATGATGCTTTGCGCAAAGGATTGAAAGCATACTTTACAGCCCATCATTATGCTAATGCGTCTGGTGCTGACTTGTGGGATGCGCTTGGACAGGCGGCTGGGATCGATTTGGCCAAGATCATGAATACATGGTTGGAACAACCGGGGTATCCTGTGGTCAGTGCGAGTGTTGTTGCTGGTAAGCTGATTCTTTCACAAGAACAGTTCTTCATCGGTGACGGTAAAGATGTGGGCCGTTCATGGCAGATCCCATTGAACGGAAATTATGAGGCCGTCCCTCAAATTATGGCGGAAAAAACACTCGAGCTGGGTGATTATCAAGAATTACGTCAACAAGCGGGCGCACCATTGCGCTTGAATGTCGGCAATGAAGCTCATTTTATCGTTAAATATGATGATGCTTTATTAAACGATATTTTAGATAATAGTGATTCCCTAGATCCAATCTCACAGTTGCAATTACTCCAAGATCTACGTTTGTTAGCTGAAGGAAACCAGATCTCTTACGCAAGTGTAGTTCCGTTGCTCAAACGTTTTTCAGACAGCCACTCCAATGTTGTTAATGCAGCCCTCTATCAGGTTGCTGGCAACTTGAAGAAGTTTGTTGCACTTAATTCAAAAGAAGAAAGTACTTTACGCCAGCTTTTTGACCAATTGAGTGCAGCACAAGTCAAACGCTTGGGCTGGATGCCGAAATATGGTGAGTCGATCGATGATCAATTGACCCGCCCATATGTTTTGAATGCTGCTTTATATGCAAAAAATCAAGATTCGATCACAGAAGCACACGGATTGTTCGAAGCTAATGCAGAGGCTTTAGTTGACCTACCAGCCGACATTCGGGTCTATGTTTTGGCAAATGAAGTGCAAAATTACAGCAGTTCAGATTTACTTGACCGGTTACTGACAGACTATATTCGTACATCTGATGGCAGTTACAAAGCAGACATTGCTGCTGCTTTACCAATGATCCCTGATAAGGATCTGTTGGCTCAAATCGTGGCTGAATATGAAAACAGTGAAACGATCAAGCCACAAGATCTGCGTGCTTGGTACCGGGGAGTTTTGGCTAACGACCATGGTCAACAGTTGGCTTGGGATTGGATCCGCAACGACTGGCAGTGGTTGGAAGACACTGTTGGCGGCGATATGGAATTTCCAACCTTTATTACTGTCACTGCTGGGATCTTCAAGACGCCCCAACGTTTGACGGAGTTTAAAGAATTCTTTGAACCTAAGATCAACACCCCTGGTTTGACTCGTGAGATTAAAATGGACACGAAGGTCATTGAAAGTCGGGTCGCTTTGATCGAGAATGAAAAAGACGCCGTTAATAAAGCAGTCAACTTGTTTGTTTTTAACAACTAAAAGATAAAAAACGCCCTGCTCTTGAAGTACCGAAAAGTACTTGAGAGCGGGGCGTTTTATGTCTTCATAAAAAGTTCAAAGTTTCTGACCTTGACCTTAAAAAAGATTTAATTACTTTTAAAAGTTTACTTCGTCAGGGTTACCGCCGTAACCAGCAACACCAACCAGGCCATCGATCTTCTTCATTTGCTCGTCATTCAGTTCGAAATCGAAAGCATGTGTGTTTTCTTCGATCCGTTCTGCATGAACAGATTTTGGAAGAGGAAGATATTTACGTTGTAATGACCAGCGTAGGCAAACTTGTGCAATGGTATGGCCAGTTTCATCGGCTAATTTTTGTAATGTCGGGTCAGTGAAGATCTTTCCTGTGCCGAAAGGACTGTATGCTTCCAGCAAGATCCCGCGCTCACGGCAATAATCAACCAATTCATCATCATGGTCGCCAGGACATAAATGAATCTGGTTGACCATCGGTGTAATTGTTTGAGTCTTTTCCAAAACTTCCAGATGATGCTGGTAGAAGTTAGAAACACCGATTGCTCGAACTTTTCCAGCTTTGTAGGCGTCTTCCATGGCGCGCCAAGTTTCTTGCAAATGTTTTTCCCAATTATCGTTGCGATATGGAGCTGGATTTGGCCAGTGGATCAAAAAGAGGTCCAAATGATCTAGTCCTAGATCAGCTAAACTTTTATCTAAAGCAGCTGTAGCTCTTTCGTAGGTATGGTTAATGTTATTGAGTTTGCTAGTGACAAAAAGTGAATTACGATCTACACCGCTAGCTTTGATCGCCCGGCCAACACTTTTTTCATTACCGTACATTTCAGCGGTATCGATGTGACGGTAGCCGGCATCCAGGGCAGCTTTAACTGAAGATTCAGCTATGTCGCCATCAGGAGTTTGCCATGTACCAAAACCAACAACTGGAATTTTAACACCATTGCTCAATGTGTAAGTGCTTGTTAGATCCATTATCTAAAAACCTCACTTTTTTCAAATTTGTGATCCGACAATATTATATAAATAATTCAAGTTAATGTAAAATAAACTAACCTAAGGAAGACTTTGAAGTTGGCGGGTTCACGAACAAAGAAGTTGTGGTTGTTAGGCAAGATAATTTCATAGCAAATATACTTGTATCGCCTTCTTTAAGGTGACCATTTGAGCGATGGATCCCTAATAAAGCATAAAAATAATTGAGTTGCGATTATCGTTGACAAATGTAAATATAAGAGTAGTATATAGAGTGAAAGTTACAGTTGTAAACAGAAAGAGATGATACTATGACATTAGCTGTAGATGCGACGGAAATGACAACCTCGGAGTGGGAGTTGATGCGGATCATTTGGACAATAGGTCAAGCCAGCAGCAGCGAAGTGATCACTTTGATCCGGGCAAAGAAAAATTGGACAGAATCAACGGTCAAGACTTTGTTGCGTCGTTTGGTAGGAAAAAATGCCTTAAAAACTGCTAAAGATGGGCGTCGCTTTATCTATTCGCCAAATATCACTGAAAATGATGCGATGGATCAGATGAGTGCAAAAATGTTTTCCAGAATGTGTAACATGAAAAAAGGCAAAGAGCTAATTAAGTTAATTTCTGAAACAACTTTAAGTAAAGCTGATATTCAAACGATGCGGGCAGTTTTAAATGATAAACTGCAAACAGCGCCTGATCAGGTTGAATGCAACTGCCTGCCAGGAGAAGGAAGTTGTTGTTAGTGGTGGCAAGAGAGGAAGATTTACAATGATCAAGATCATAGTTTCAATTATAGGTTTAGCGATGATCGGTTTTATCGTCTGGTGGTTTTTTGGAAAGCACGAAGTCGAAGAAGGTGCCGCTGATGTTACTGGACACCAGCAAAGTATCGATGTTGAAGTTAAGGGCGGTTATTCTCCCGAAGTCGTTTTTTTAAAACTAGGAGTACCGGCAACTTTGAATTTTACGCGTAAAGACCCATCGAGTTGTTTGGATAGAGTAGTCTTTCCAGATTTTGGGATCAATCAAGCGTTGCCTCAAGATGAGACGAAGAAAGTTCAGATCGATACCAGCAAGGCTGGAGAGTATGAGTGGGCCTGTGGAATGGATATGTTTCACGGTAAAGTTGTTATCAAATAAATTTAAAGGCTAAAGTAGGGGATAGAGTAAGAAGGTTCGCTTTTTAAAGCTAATCAGAGCAGAAAAGAATTATCTGGCCCCACATCTGACAAAGTAAGGTCCAGACGAACGACTTTTAACCTAAAAGTTAGCAAATTAAATTTAGTTTCCAAAGTATGCACAATTTGCACGAATAAACTAATTAGAAATAAATGATCAACAAAATAACTGGGTGAAAAGATGTTTTGGACTCAAGTGTAACGGATCCCACTAATATGGTGCTTTGTTTTGAAACTATGGTAGTGGGGGTGATCAAGCAAAAAGTTCAGGCTTTTGTGACCCGAGAGATACAAGACAGGAGGAATTATCATGAGTGAACAAGTACAAAAAGCTAATGTTACAGTTGCAGGCGGCTATGAGCCAGAGGTAGTTACTTTAAAGCAGGGTGTTCCAGCTGAACTAACTTTTACGCGAACAAACGAAAAAGGTTGTTTGGATGTCGTCCATTCAAAAGAGCTCGGCTTCGAAACCGAGTTGCCTTTGAATCAACCACAGACCGTCACAGTCCCAACTGACAAAGCAGGCGAATATCAGTTTTCCTGCGGGATGGACATGTTCTTCGGGAAAGTAGTTGTTGAATAATGAAAATTACTACACGTTTTTGGGTTTCCTTGATTTTGTCCTTACCGATGTTAGCGGAAATGATCTTGATGCCGTTGACTGGCTGGATGTTGCCCGGCGGAGAATGGACAATGCTTATTTTGACGACGGTCGTAATGGCACTTTCAGCACGCCCGTTTTTGCAAAGTGCGTGGGCTTCTTTTAAAAAGCATCATTCTAACATGGATACGTTGGTTGCGGTCGGGACTGCGACGGCTTATCTCTATAGTATTTATGCGATGTTTACTGGTAAGAAAGTTTTCTTTGAAAGTGCTGCTTTTGTGATCACCTTTATCTTGTTAGGGCAAGTATTGGAAGAGCGGATGCGTAACAATGCGTCCAACGCCATTGAAAAACTGCTCGATTTACAAGCTAAGGAAGCTGAAGTCAAACGTAATGGACATTTTGTCAAACTGCCAGTTGATCAAATCGTGACCGGTGACGAGATCCGCGTTAAACCGGGTCAAAAAGTTGCCGTCGATGGTGAAATTTTGACGGGGAGTTCTAATATTGACGAGTCGATGGTCACAGGAGAAAGTATGCCAGTTAAAAAAGTGGTCGGCGACAAAGTCATTGGTTCGACTATTAATAGCAATGGAACTTTTACCTTCAAGGCCGAAAAAGTCGGTGATGACACGATGTTGGCACAAATCGTTGAACTCGTTAAAAAGGCACAGAATAGTCATGCACCGATCCAGAAGTTAACAGATAAAGTTTCTGATATTTTCGTTCCTGTTGTTTTGATCATTGCGATCGCAACTTTCTTGATCTGGTACGTGCTGCTGGGTGCCAGTGTCGCTAATTCCTTGATCTTTGCTGTTTCTGTTGTAGTGATTGCTTGCCCGTGTGCGTTAGGTTTAGCAACCCCGACAGCTTTGATGGTCGGGACTGGTCGAGGTGCGAAGATGGGGATCTTGATCAAGAATGGTGAGGTCCTAGAAACGGTCAACGACGTGCAGACTGTCGTGTTTGATAAAACTGGGACGATCACTTTAGGTCAGCCGCAAGTAACCGATGTGATCGGTGATGGCAAACGTGTGCTGCAAGTGGCTGCTTCTTTAGAAGAATCTTCAGAACACCCTTTGGCTGCAGCTATTATGGACACTGTCCATGCACAAAAACTTTCATTTAAAACGGCTGAAAATTTTCAGGCTATCGAAGGCCAGGGAGTTTCTGCTACACTAGCAGGACAACAAGCTTTCGTCGGTAATGAAAAATTACAACATGATTTTAAAATAGCTGATGACTTAAAAAGTCAGATGGCTAGTTTGCAAGATCAAGCTAAAACTGTGGTCTTGGTTGGATTGAATGATGAAGTTATCGGCTTGATCGCCATTCAAGACGCACCGAAAGAAACTTCTAAAGAGGCGATCTCAGCTTTGAAGTCACGTGGCTTGAAGACAGTTATGTTGACTGGCGATAATCAGCGAGTAGCACAGGCAATTGCTGACCAAGTGGGGATCGATCAGGTCATTGCGGAGGTCATGCCTAGTGATAAGGCTGACCGGGTTCAAGCTTTACAGGCGAACGGTAAAGTGGCCTTTGTTGGTGATGGGATCAATGATGCACCAGCCTTGAGTATTGCAGATGTCGGTATTGCTATGGGTTCTGGGACCGATATTGCGATCGATTCAGGCGGGATCGTGCTTGTTAAAAATGACTTGCGGGATGTTGACCGCGCCTTAGCTTTAAGTAAGAAGACCTTTGGCCGGATCAAGTTGAATCTTTTCTGGGCGTTTATCTACAACGTTTTGGGGATCCCTGTTGCTGCAGGTGTCTTCTACGGGTTAGGTTTAACATTGAGCCCGGAAATTGCCGGTTTAGCGATGGCTTTTAGTTCCTTGTCTGTTGTGACAAGTTCAGTTTTACTGAACAAGGCAAAAATTACCAGCAAGGTTGAAATTGCATAGTTAATAAAAGAAATGCTATTTGGACAAGTTTTGTGCAAATAGCTTTTTTTAGGTGCGCCCGGCAGGGGCAGTAACTAGGCGGTGTAAGTCCGCTGT
>NZ_AZFI01000390.1 GCF_001435755.1 Ligilactobacillus acidipiscis DSM 15836
CCTCAAGCTGAGGGGGCTAACTATGGTAATGTACAATCAATAGTTTCTTGTGGTCCTCATTTTGAAGAATATATACGTGAAATGAATGAAAATGTACTATCTCATTATGATGTGATGACAGTAGGTGAAATGGATAATACTTCACCTGAACAAGCAAGAAATTATGCTAATTTAGATGGAAAAGAATTGAATATGATTTTCCAGTTTGAGCATGTTAATCTTTCACCTAATCCTAATCCAGCTTTAGGAAAATGGAATGATGAACCAGTAAAATTAGTAGAGTTGAAACAAGTCTTGTCTCATTGGGAAGAAGCCTTGGATGGACAAGCATGGAATAGTTTATATTGGAATAA
>NZ_AZFI01000391.1 GCF_001435755.1 Ligilactobacillus acidipiscis DSM 15836
GCTTTACCATCAAGTTTTTCCTCCCAGCGAGAAAGAACATGCTTAAGCTCTGTCAATTTCACAGGCTGATCATTCCACTTTCCCAAACGTTTATCAGGATTACCGCCAAGGTCAACGTGTTCAAATTGAAAGACCATATTTAATTCACTACCGTCTAAATTAGTATAATTTACCACATCTTCTGGTTTCGAATCAGGCATTTCTCCAACCGTCATTACATCATATTTTGATAGGACTTCTTGGTTCATTTCGCGCAAGTATTCATCCAAATGTGGCCCATCCGAAACAGTGGCAAAAGTGTCTCCATAAGATGCATCATTTTCTTGAGGCGCATTTGGTAAACCATCTGGTTT
>NZ_AZFI01000392.1 GCF_001435755.1 Ligilactobacillus acidipiscis DSM 15836
ACAACTTCAATAAGCCACTTGCCGGATTTGACAGAACCGATAATTGCACCTGTAATAGGTGATGTATCAATGTTTATAAAACTTGCTGGGATTTAAAGATAATTATTATTGATGCACCTTTACCTTTTATTTTACTAAACACAATTTTACACTGCGGTACTAGGATAAAATAGATGTATGATGTGCAACTTTACTTCTCATATTTTAGAATAGATTAAATTAAAAGCGTAACAAACTATGAGAGGCTTATAGAGCTGCTTGTGAGACATTTTAATGTATTAATAATGTAATTATTAATTTAACTTAGACGTCTCACAGATAGGGAGTGTCAAGAAGTTTGTGTAAAAAGGGA
>NZ_AZFI01000393.1 GCF_001435755.1 Ligilactobacillus acidipiscis DSM 15836
TAACGTTTTTTACAGTTTTATTAGCTAAACGAGCAGCCATTCTTGATTTATCACGGGCAGCTTTATTAGCTTTGATCAAGCCTTTTGAATAAGCCTTATCAACTGCAGAAACTGCTTGGTTGAATAATTCTTCAACATTATCAGCCCCTGCTGTCTTGGCAGTTTCAAACTTTTTAACTGCACTACGCATTTGGCTTAATTGAGCAGAATTACGAGCACTAGCTTTTTCGTTTGTTTTAACACGTTCCATTGCGGATTTAATAATTGGCATCGAAGTCACCTCACTTGTTGTGATTCCATTAGGTAATCATTTAAATTTAACATACGTGTGGTGCTAGTTTGTAACATTTA
>NZ_AZFI01000394.1 GCF_001435755.1 Ligilactobacillus acidipiscis DSM 15836
TAAGACAAAAAGTATGAATAATTCAGGAATATCGCTTCCTTTCTTGAATCATTTGTGTACGATTTCATAGTAACGAAAGAAAACATATTTGTAAAAGAATTAGTGTTTTTAAAAAATTAATCTACAAATAATTGCATGATCTGTTCCTTGGTAAGACGGGCTTTCTCGGCATTTCTGACATCTAATGTGATCTGTCCGTCATGCAGCACTAGCAAGCGGTTGCCGTACTTCAAAGCATCTTCCATGTGGTGGGTGATCATCAGGCATGTCAGTTTTTGTGAAGCCACTGTTTTGCTGGTTTGCTCCATTAAACCGGCACTGGTCTTAGGATCAAGTGCCGCAGTAT
>NZ_AZFI01000395.1 GCF_001435755.1 Ligilactobacillus acidipiscis DSM 15836
ACTCCCACATGCGCTGGTTCGAATCCAGCTATCCCAATAAGGGTTTGTTCCTTTAGAATGGCGGTATAGCCAAGTGGTAAGGCAGAGGTCTGCAAAACCTTCATCACCGGTTCAAATCCGGTTACCGCCTTTAGTTGCTTTAGGCGCTAACATATAGTATAATTATTTTTGTTGATATGCCGGTGTGGCGGAATTGGCAGACGCGCTGGACTCAAAATCCAGTTCCCGTTGAGGGAGTATCGGTTCGACCCCGATCACCGGTATTTTTTATACATTTTGTCAGTAGTAAACGCCTAGAAATAGGCGTTTTTCTTTTGTAGTGTGCCCGGCATGGGCAGTAACTA
>NZ_AZFI01000396.1 GCF_001435755.1 Ligilactobacillus acidipiscis DSM 15836
AATTTACAAGTCAATTTAGCTCAACTTAAAGTTCTTTGTGCTGAGCTTTATCAAAAATACTGCCCGCGCTATATTTCGCAACGCCGTAACACCACTAATTCTCGTGTTTCTGATGTGCAGATCTTAGCCTTACTGTGTTTACAGGTCATTACACAGATGCACTCCCAGCGTAAATTCTTTGCCTGGGCACAGACCTTCATCCCACATCAATTGAACATTGAGCGCTCCCGTTTTAACCGACGAGCACAACGTCTTCTCCCAGTGGTCATGGCCATGCGGCAGGGGTTGACTCGCGACTATGCGCAAACAGGACAGTTTGCGATCATTGATAGTTTGCC
>NZ_AZFI01000397.1 GCF_001435755.1 Ligilactobacillus acidipiscis DSM 15836
TCCGTTTTTGATCTGCTAAATGTAACTGTTGCTCATGATCTAAAAGTTGTTGGGAATGTTCTAATTGTTGTTGAAGATAACTATTTTCTTGTTCTAAATGTTGTATATAGGTGTTTTTTGCTGACAACTCGCTATGCAAACTGGTTGTCGATTGAGTTTCCGATTTAGTTTGCGACTTTTTGATAATTCTCCTAATAACAGACTCATTTTGCAAACTAATACTATATTTATTGCCAACCTTTTTTGGCTTTTTGTTTGCAGGAAGTTGATTAATTATTTTTTGGATATATTGTCGTGTATATCCTAATTCAGAAGCAAGCTCTGTTACTGTTT
>NZ_AZFI01000398.1 GCF_001435755.1 Ligilactobacillus acidipiscis DSM 15836
AATCTTTGGTTAATAATTTCCAATAATGTTTTAGCGCCCATGAATTGTGCGAACCATGTCCGGCTTGTTTCATGGCTTGGATCCGCACCTGATTTAGCGCCCGATAAGCTTGAGTTATGACGTGGAAGCGGTCGGCGATAATGAGCGCATTGGGAAAAACGTCATGAATAAAAGCCCGATAGGGTGAATATAGGTCGACTGTGACTGTCTGCACTGCCCAGCGAACCTGGCGATCATACTGAAGGAAATAGCTGCGTAAATATGTATTCTGCCGGGAGCGTACGATGTCCAAAGTTCGATGTGTCGCAATGTCCATGACAATGATACTCAT
>NZ_AZFI01000399.1 GCF_001435755.1 Ligilactobacillus acidipiscis DSM 15836
TCCCTGAAGGTGAAACTGCAGAAGTGGGTCAACCTTTAGTCGAACTTGAAGTGGCAGATGGTAAAGGTAACGTTTCGGGTGAAGCTGCACCTGAAAAACCCGCACAAGAAGAAAAAGCTTCCGCCACAGCACCTGCCGGTAACGGTAATTCTGGCACAGACACTTATCAATTCAACTTACCTGACATTGGCGAAGGTATTGCTGAAGGTACTGTTGGGGAATGGCACGTTAAAGAAGGCGACGAAGTCAAGGAAGACGGTGATTTAGTCCAAATTGAAAACGACAAATCTGTTGAAGAACTTCCTTCTCCTGTTGCTGGTAAAATTACTA
>NZ_AZFI01000004.1 GCF_001435755.1 Ligilactobacillus acidipiscis DSM 15836
CACTAAAAATTAACTTTCAACCTTTAGTAATTCATTCCAAAGAAATCATTTTGCGGTGCAGCTTCTGCTAAAATATCCAAATCGCCATCTTCGATCTCTAAATGAGCGTCATTTAAACGTAAGATCTCGTTGATCGACTCCATCGTGTCATCTGAATAATAGCCTAAGAATGTCCCATCAAGTAAGAACTTATTCATGAACGCATCCTGTAATTTAGCAGCATGCACATTTTCTGGTGCATTATCGATCGGATAAATTGGTTGGATCACATGAATCAAACCGATCCGGCCAGGCAAGCCTAACTTCTTGTACAAATTGACAACACGAGCATGGGCAACTAGCTCATTGTGTTGTGCTTGGATACCGCTTGTTACATCAAAATGATGATTAGGTGGGAAGTTTCCTTGAATGTATTGTGAATATGCCAAAGAAATCAATTCGTTGATCGTAAACCATTTCTTCACTTCTGTGAATTCTTTAAAACAAAATTCAGCATAGTCCACAAAGTAATCAATATTTTTACGATTTAACCAGTCACCATCTTCAAATAATGTTTGCGGACTGTCAAAATGGTGTAAACTGACGTACGGCTCTAATCCTCGATCTAAGCATTCCTTAAACAAACGATGATAATAAGCAACACCTTCTTGGTTCGGTTCACCATACCCCTTAGGAAAGATTCGCGTCCAAGCAATCGAAACACGAATAGAATTCAAACCATATTTCTTGGAAAGAGCAATATCTTCTGGATAACGATTATAAAAATCACTGGCTGGATCAGGCGAAAAACGACCTTGAGCCTTCAAGTAATCATCCCACATCGTTTTACCTTTACCTGCAACTTTAGTACTGCTCTCTACCTGATAAGCGGCAGTTGCGCCACCCCAAACAAAGCCATTTGGTAAACTTTTTACTCTATTTAATAAGCTCATAAATTAAAGACCTGCCTTATCTAAGCGTTCTTCGATCTTAGCGATCCTTTCGTATTCGTTGATAAAGTATTCAACTTGATCTTTCAACATCATTGTTGTCATTAAAGTATCCTGACCATGAACCATGATAAATGTAACGTCCATATCAGCACCGCCGGCCTCTTTTGTCAGTAAACCAGTTTGTTCATTATGTGCTTCAACGATGTTTTTGTTTGCAGACTCGACTAGTTCGCGTGCTTTAGCAAAGTTTCCATTACGTGCCTGATTTAAAGCTTCGATCAAGTCTGATTTTGCATCACCAGCGTAAGCAACAATTGCAAAGCCTACCATTGAAATATCATTTTTTGTAGCCATTAGTAATTCCTCCCATTAACCTTCTCATTAAATAGTTCGTCGTCAGTAATTAGTTTCACTAGACTTCAAACCGCTTTCATTGTCTTTCTCATTAATGATCCTTTGAATGTGAATCAATAAATACAACTCTTCATTTATACCTAAATCAGCATCTAATTCACTGCAAATCGCTTCATAGATCTCGTGAGCTATTTTATAGGAATGTGGATATGAGGTTTTCATCTCTTCTTCTATCTTCACTATCGCACGCTCATTGCTTGGCTGATGTTGTGATAATCGTTCTGCCAAATAACCGAGATGAATCATCAATCTGTCATAAAAATTCTGATTAGAGCCATTTCTAAGTACCATATTTTTCTGCAAGATACTTTGTACCAGATCATTCAGATCTGAAGTGATCTGCGACGTCTCATTTCCTGCCGAAACATCTTCGCCCTCACTACGGCCGTTGATAAAGTGCAGCGCGATACTCTTGATCTCATCTTTAGGAAAGTAGACTTTTAAATTCGCGTTAATGATTTTTAAACCATCAGCAGCAATATGGTATTCAGTGGGGTATTGTTCTTGCATATCAGGAACCGGAGTACGTTGATAGGTATTATTTTGCAAATGCTTATACATTCCATTAATATGATCAGCTAAAGTAACATACACAAAATCAGCTAAATTATAATGATATTTGCTTTTAGCATTATCAACTATTTCGTATGTTGTTGTTACAATATTGATCGGAATATCCTTCAACAAGAATGCCAAGTTTTGCTGAGATTCCTTAGTTGCCAAATGCATTACTTTTTCGATCCGCTCATTATCAAGTTGGTCACCCTTTCTTTTTTGATAAGCGACCCCTCGACCTTTGACCAGCGCTTGGCGACCTTTTCCTAAATCTACGATTGCACAATTATTATTTAAAACTTGGACGATTCCTAGCAAGAAAATACCCCCTTTCATACATTTGGACAAAAAAAGGCCACAAGAGCAGTTGACAGTTCTATATGAACTGACCCCCATCTCCTATGGTCATGCCTAATTTAATAGTAACAATCCATTTAATATCCACGTCTTAGTATAAACTAAACCAAACAGTTTGTAAACGTTTTTTCTAAATAAGCGTTTATTTATTAACAACTTTAAACAATATAAAACAAAAATTCTATGACGAGCGTGATAACTCCTTCTGCAACAAATCTACAATACTCTGTTCATCATCTGACAATATCTTATTTTTACGATATGCAGTTGACATATAAAAAGTAGGCTGATCATCATCTAATAGGGTCAATGAATGTACTTGATCCGTTTTGGAAATAGCTGATTCTGTCAAAAAACCAATGCCGACGTTTTCGGCCACTAATGACTTCAAAATATGAATATCAGTCGTCGGATAAACAATGTGCGGTCGATAATGCGCATGGTGACTGACCTGCTTTAATGCCTTACCATGCACAAAGCCTTTGTCCAAAACTATAAAATTCTCATTTTTCAATTCGCTAAAATTGATTTCATCTTTTTGTGCTAAAGGATTGTTTTTAGAAACAATGATCTTAAATTTCGACTCGTCAAACAGCTCGACCTTTAAAACATCATCAATAACAGGAGACAGCGAGCTCAGTAAGGCTATATCTAAATCTCCTTTTTCTAAACGCAGGCGTAAATCAGCAGATCCAGCTTCGACAGTTTCGATCTTGTTGATCAATTTACTGCGAAATAAATCTGGCGATATCTTAGGAAAATAATAATTACCAATTATTGGCGGTAAACCCAATCTGACTTTACCAGATGTCATTTGAGCCAATTCTTTTTTGGCTATTCCTAATTCAGTCAACATATTTTGTGCATGGATCAATAATTGTGAACCTTGCCTAGTAGGTTCCAATCTTTGATGCGAATGATCACGAATAAATAACCTAGCACCAAATTCGTTTTCTAACCGTTTGATCGCCAAAGTAATGGTTGGTTGTGAAACGTTCTTTTCCATAGCGGCCTTAGAAAAATTTTTTTCATCAAAAACTGCTACAAAATATTCTAGATCTTTCACATTCATTTTAGCCCCTCCATATCAGCTTTTTTCTGCTGCCCATTAACATTTTTTATAAGTAACTTAAGATTTGACTATAATTTTAACACACTACTATACTAAGAATCGTTCAAAAGGTTGAGAACAACAAATTAACCTTTTAAGTTTTAACAAATAGGAGCTAATTTTTAGTCAACTTAGGTTACTGAGTCAAGTTGGGTGTTTCGCTTTGTTTTTATAGTTGAGCTGCACAACTCAGAAGATTCCGCTTATCACACCTCAAGCTCACAGCGCTGAGACCCGCGCTATAAGCCTGATGTCAGATAATGCTCATCTTCTAAACAAGTTGTTCCACTCTGTTTTTATAGTCGAGTTGCGTGAACCAGAAAGCTCCGCCTATCTCACTCTAACCTTCAATGCTAAAAACGCATTAAAGGTTAGACTATGATAGTGCTCACTTTCTCCCTGTTCACTCCACTCTGTTTTCATAGTCGAGCTGCGTGAACCAGAAAGCTCCGCCTATCTCACTCCAACCTTCAATGCTAAAGACGCATTAAAGGTTAGACTATGATAGTGCTCACTTTCTCCCAGTTCACTCCACTCTGTTTTATAATAGGAGGTTTTATCATGGAAAATGCACAAAATATTTTAAACGATCCCTTCAAAAACAAGGGCACCGCATTTACTAACGAAGAGAGAGAAAAATATGGTTTAATAGGCACTCTTCCTCCTCGTGTTCAAACTTTAGCTGAACAAGAAAAACAGGCTTATAACCAATTTAAGAGCAAGGATTCCGCCCTCGAACAACGACTGTTTTTAATGAATATTTTCAATACTAATCGGACTCTTTTCTATTCTTTAATGGGTAAACACATTACTGAATTTATGCCCGTTGTTTACGACCCAACAATAGCTGATTCTATCGAACAATATGGACAATTATTCGTGGATCCGCAATATGCTGCCTTTTTGTCGATCGATGATCCTGATCATGTGAAAGATGCCCTGGCAAATGCTGCCGGCGACCGCGACATTCGTTTGATAGTTGTCACAGACTCACAAGGTATTCTTGGCATTGGCGACTGGGGCGTTAACGGTGTAGACATCGCCGTTGGTAAATTGATGGTTTATACTGCTGCTGCAGGTGTTGATCCTTCTCAAGTACTGCCAGTTGTTTTAGATGTCGGAACTGATAATCAACAATTACTAGATGATCCTGAATATCTGGGCAATCGGCATTCACGAGTCCAAGGGAAAGACTATTTAGATTTTGTTGATAAGTTCGTCTCAACTTCCACTGCATTATTCCCTGAAGCTTTACTTCACTTTGAAGACTTTGGACGTGCCAATGCTTCTGTTCTCTTGGATAAATATCAAGATCAAATCTTGACTTTTAATGATGATATCCAAGGAACAGGGATCATCTCCCTAGCTGGTGTTTTAGGTGCTTTAAATATTTCCGGTGAAAAAATTACTGACCAGAAATTCTTAACATTTGGTGCTGGTACTGCCGGTGTCGGCATTGCTTCAATGCTTTATGATGAATTAGTGCGTGCCGGTTTGTCTTCAGAAGAAGCTAAAAAACATTTTTATCTCGTTGATAAACAAGGTCTATTATTCGAAGACACACCTGACTTAACAGATGGGCAAAAGAAGTTTACACGTTCACGTTCTGAATTTGACAATTCTTCTGAATTAACAGATCTTTATTCTGTTGTTAAAGCTATTCATCCGACAGTTATGATCGGTACTTCCACACAACCAGGTGCATTTACTAAAGAAGTTGTTCAGGAAATGGCACAACATACAGAGTGTCCAATTATTTTCCCATTGTCCAACCCAACCAAACTTGCAGAAGCTAAAGTACAAGATCTGATCGAATGGACACAAGGAAAGGCCTTGGTTGCTACAGGGATCCCAGCAGGTTTTGTAGAATATAATGGAGTCAGCTATGAGATCGGCCAAGCTAATAATGCCCTTGTTTATCCTGGTGTCGGCTTTGGCGCCATTGCTGTTGGTTCTAAGATCATTAATGAAAAAATGCTTGCTAAAGCCAGCCATGCTTTAGGCGGTATCGTTGATACAACTAAAGCAGGAGCTGCCGTATTACCGCCAGTTTCTAAATTAGAAGAATTCTCAACAACCGTTGCAGAGGTTGTTGCACAAAGCGCCATTGACCAAGGATTAGCTAAAGACGGTATCACTGATGCTAAAAAAGCTGTTCGTGCTACCAAGTGGACACCAAAATACTAAAATCATAAAATCTAAAAAAGAAGGTAAGCAGATAATGTCTGTATTTCTAACGTCTGTTTCCAGCGTTGTCGTGATCGTTTTGATCGTGGCCTTGGGATATTTACTAAAAAAATATAATTGGGTCGGTGATTCATTTGGAAGTGAAATCTCTTCAATAATTACCAAGATCGCTTTACCGGCTTCAATTTTTACCGTAGTTATGAAAAATTTGACTAGGTCAAGTCTGATCAGTCTCTCAACGGAATTAGTTTTCCCGGTTTTGGGTGTTGTGATCGGCTATGTTATAGCTTGGATAATGGTCAAAGTCTTCAAGATCAAACGTGGTCGCCGCGGGATCTTCATCAATGCCTTTGTTAACGCCAATACCATCTTTATCGGAATGCCTTTAATATGACTCTCTTTGGTGATAAGGCGATGTCATATTTTTTGATCTACTATATCGTTAATACAGTTTCAACCTGGGCATTCGGCGTATTCTTGATTCAAAATGATGACCCAACGGTCGATAAATCTGCTCAAAAAAAGCACAATAAGATCAACTGGAAAAAAATCTTGCCAATGCCGCTTGTCGGTTTTATAGTGGCCATCGTTTGGATGCTGTTAAGCATTCCAGTTCCAAACTTTTTGGGTCAAACTCTAAATTATGTTGGTTCACTGGTTACTCCACTTTCCCTAATTTATATCGGGATCGTCTTGTATAACGCTAGTTTAAAAAACTTCCACTTCGAACGTGATTCTGTTCTAGCTTTGATCGGACGTTTTATCTTGTCACCGCTTGTCTTGATTATTTTGATCAAGATCGGTGCTTCGACCGGTTTTTCAATGCCAAGTCTGATGAGCCAAACATTGGTCGTTCAATCAGCAACACCTATGTTGGCTGTTTTGCCGATCTTAGCAAATGAAGCTCATGGCGACGTTAAATATGCAACTGATGTTGTTGTTATGAGTACTGTATTGTTCATAGTCGTTGTACCTATTTTGATGACTATTTTACAATTTATCTAATTGAGTTACACCTTATAAAAACATTATTATCAAAAAAAGACTGCTATCGTACGGACATATGATCCATACGGTAACAGTCTTTTTGGTCAGGCTATGACAAGACAAGTAAGAAGCTTCGTCTATCTAACTCCAACATCACAGAGTTATAAATCACTCGTTACTTGCTTGTTGTTACCTTAACTTTTTAATTATTTAACTTTACTTTCCCAAGATGAAGCTGTAACTGCCAGAACTTTGTTTAGATCTTCAATGTTCTTCCGGCCAGTTGTCCGCATCCATTCGCGTCCGGCTTCCTCGCCATCTTTAGCAAATGGTTCGATCGAATGACGCCAGGTAGCACGGCCACAGAGAACCCCGTTGAAAGATGAGCCTGCTTCATGAGCAAACATCAAAGTTTCTTGGAAGAGTTCAGCAGAAACACCGGCACTCAAGAAGATAAATGGCACACCTGCAGTTGCCTGGTCTTGTTCTTTGAAGAAGTCCAAAGCCTGCTCTTTAGTGAAGATAATTTCATTATCACCATTGTAACCTGCAACATAATCCATGTTGACCGGAACTTCGACTTTCAAAACGTCGACATTGTAACGGCTCTTAGCAAATTCTTCAACCATTGCGTTGACCTTGTGTGGTTTTACTTTTGCATATTCAGCACTCTTGGTATCATCGATGTTGGCATCATATGACATCAGTTCCAAGAAGAACGGCATATCTTCAGCCACACATTCGTCACCGATCCGTTCCACGAACGCTTGCTTCTTGCGGTTGATCTCAGCACCTTCATCAACATCATAGTACAACATGAACTTGATCGAGTCAGCGCCGGCTTCTTTCAAACGTTTAACGGACCAGTCAGCCAGCAAGTCTGGCATGCGGCCAGGAGCAGTTGTGTCATAACCTGTCTTTTCATAAGCTGTCAGCAAGCCGCAGTTAGCGTCGCGTTCTTTAGCAGCTGGCAAACCATATTCTGGATCAAGCAAGATCGCAGAAGCATATTTAGTCAATTCGGAAGAAATAGCCTTCTTAAATTCAACGATATCTTCTTCATTGGCAGGCTTGTTAGCAGCGGCAGCCAACATTTTTTTCAAAGAACCGCGTTGGTCGATCGCTAAAGCAGCTATCACACCATCTTTATTGGACATACGTTTTAAAGCTTCGATTTTATTGGACATACTGTATTGTTCTCCTCTTTATTCAGTCTTAAAGTTCAGTATCTCGGTATTTTTGCCGACTAACACATTAGTCGTGATAGTAACCTTCATTCCATAACTTCATCTCATCATCATAGAAATGAGGATTATCATGTTGAGCTGGGTTATCTTTTTCAAGATTATCGATTTTTTCGATCAACTTCTTGTTTTCTGGTGTCTCTTTATATTCTGTTTTTAAGAAGGTATTAACGATCTCTTCAGCAAGGTGTTCACCAACAACTGCACCACCAAAACCGATAACATTAGCGTTTAATTCTTCTTTAGCATACTTAGCTGTTGTCACATCATTGACTAAAGCTGCTCTGATTCCTGTATTCTTATCAGCAGCTGTTGAAATACCAACACCAGTCCCACAAAGAACAACACCAAGATCAGCTTTGCCATCGCGAACTAAGTCAGCAACTTTTAAACCATAAATTGGGTAGTGAGTTCTAGTATTGTCATAAGTTCCAACATCGATCACTTCATGGCCTAAAGACTTTATAAAATCTGAAATTTGAATTTTTGTACCTGTAACAATATGATCATTTCCTAATGCGATAATCATTGCAATTCCTCCTTGAGATAGACATTTTCTTTTTGATCAAGCCTGTTAATTTTTTAGCAGCCGTTTATTAAGATAACTTCTCTAACATGTCCAAACGGATCTGGTGACGACCGCCAGCATAATTAACACCTAAATATTCATCAACTAATGATTCAGCCTTCTTTGGTCCTACGATACCTGCACCAATTGCGATCGCCTTTGCCCCATTATGTTGTGTTGTCATATGTGAGGTGTTTTCTTCAGCAACGTTGGCTGTAACCATACCATGGATCTTATTTGAAGCCATTGCTGAACCGGCTCCAAATTCATCAAACATGATCCCACGGTCTGCCTTACCATCAAGTACAGCACGAGAAACTGCCACAGAAGAATCTACAAAGTCTGCTGCTGGTTCTTCAGTCAGATCGATCACATCATAGTCTTTACCCTTCAGATAACTCTTAATATATTCCTTTAGATCAAAGCCGCCCTTATCAGATGCCAATGCAATTTTCATGATAAAATCTCCTTTGTTTTTGGCTAAATCATCATCAACTGATTCAGCCCTTTGTTTTTACAGAGCGAGTCACTAAACTTCACTCTATTTGTTCCTTTGTTAAAATAACCTTTGTATACTGCTGATAATGTGAAACTGCTTCGTCATTCAACTCAACATTAGTAATCAAATAATCAACATCATACAAATTGTAAAACTGATAAAAATCGTCGCGATTTATTTTAAAACGATCAGCCAAAACGATCTTTGTCAGGCTATTATTGATAGCAACTGTTTGGGCACTGCCCTCCTCAGTATTTGCTGTCATCATGCTTTCATTGCGGATACCATTAACACCGACAAAAGACTTGCTAAACTTTAAATCTCCCAAGGTGTCGCTAGCCAAACCACCAATAAACGCTCCTGACCGCTCGCGAAAGTTACCACCGCCTAAAACCAAATCAACATTTTTGTTTTGCCATGATTCAAAGACCGGCAAACTATTAGTGACGACTCTCAAATCAGCAATATCATCTACGTAACGAACTATCAGCTCCTGGGTCGTGCCAGGGCCAATGTAGACCGTGTCACCCGCATTGATCATTTTTGCAGCCCGCTTAGCAATTTGTTCTTTTTGCTGAAGATGGACCTCTTTTTTTTCAATGTGAGATAACTCAGTCGCATCACTGCTAGCAACACTCTGGGCACCGCCATGTATTCTAACCAACTTGCCGCTGTCCGCTAATTCATCCAAGTCGCGACGAATCGTCATATCAGAAACTCCCAGCTCATTGATCAAATCCTTAACAGTCATGATGCCGTTTTGGTTAACCATATCAAGCAGCATCATCAGCCGTTCTCTTTTTAACATGCTAGCAGCTCCCTTTTATGGTTGTTTTTGTTTGTCAATGTTCCTTACATGTATAAATTAGCACTAAAACAGACTATAGTCAACGTTTTATGTGCATTTTTGTTTGTTTATTTTTAATAAAATAAACATTTAGCTCAATATATTTCTTTATTTACTCAAAAAGGTACTGCGAATTAACACAGTACCTTCTGCAGTCATTTACATGACCTGATTTTGTGACAAATCATGGAAAATGCATTGACCGATAATATTAACTTTCTTGTTGCTGTTCATGTTTATATTCCTCATGTGCCTTTTTATTACGTTCAATACGTCTGTAATATGACTTAGGAACACCAACTGTCTTATACAATGCGTATAGTGCAATGATCGTTGAGATCGTTTGTACCATAGGATTTGGAAATGCTGTTGCAATGATACTTGAAACGATCACGATCGCTGCCCACAAAATAAGATTAGCGCGTTTTGACAATTTACCGGTTGCTTTTTTCATGATTATCACCTCGATTTTTGTCATCGTAAAGTTGACTATTATACTAACGTCTTAGAATTAGTTGCTTTCTTTTGCAGCAGCATATTCAGCATTACGTTTCTTCATTTGTTTTGCATACCACCAGAAGATCAAACCATATGCGATCAAAGCAAGAGCTGCATAGATAATAAACTCGATTTGTCCTTCAGAAGCCTTACCAACTAAGTAAGCCAAGAACTGTTCGATAGGTCCTTCTTTAGTAGCTTCAGCAATCTGTGTACCTGAACCAACACCGGCAGGGAAAGCACCAACTTGTTTAGCAACACCTGTGATGAATGGAGCAGATAATGTACCAGCCCACAAGAAGATAGGCATTTCAATAGCACCGATAACGATCATACGAATGATCTTACCACGAGTAACAACTAACAAAGCAGGTGTAACACCCATAGCAATGATAGAACCTAAAGGCATGATATGGTTACCAGGAAGTACCAATGCTTCAACCAACATGATAGGAGCTAAAACGTTAGCTGCAGCCCAAATTTCGGCACGGCCAGCGATAAATGGCCAGTCAAGACCAATGTTGAATGTACGTCCCTTAAATCTCTTAGTAGCAAAATCAGAAATACCTTGTGACAATGGTTCAACAGCGGCGATAAACCAAGAACCGATCAAACTAAACAGTTCCAAACATGTACCACCAGTGAAGGCTAATGTCAAAATTGTCTGAACGTCTTGTTTTGAAAGCAAGCCGATGAAGACACCTAAGTAAACACCAATGGCAAAGTGACTGCCCCAGAAACCGATCTTTTTGTTCAATTCGGCGGAGTCAAAGTCATACTTGTCCAACCAAGGGAAAAGTTTATCAAATATCTTATCAAATACCATGATAATTGGGTTCATCATGTAGTTCAAATGGGTTGTAGTCATCGGGTTTTCATCCGGTGCATCCAACAGATCGTTGAAGGTTGGCTTCATCAGATCAGAGTTAACGATCTTCAAAGCACCAATGTATAAGATCAAAAGCGTAGCGACAAATAGGTTAGCACCGAAGTACATAGCCATCAAAGCCGTAAATGAAATATGCCAAATATCAAAAATATCAACATCCAACGTATTTGTCTTGTTTAAAACCAACATTACAACGTTTAACAAGATCATAATAAGTAAGAAGAACAAAGTATATGGGGAACCCCAAGTAATAGTACCCAATGGAGCCCAGCCAACGTCAGTGATCGACAAGTGAATACCTGTTGATTTAACAAAATCGACCAACGGCTTTTGGTATGCAGTTGTCAATAAGTTGATAATGTCACCAATAGCTGTCAAGGCGATGGCTAAACGAATACCACCTTCCAAGGCACGAGAAAACTTGACCCCAAACAACAGCGCTAATAGTGTTAAGACGATCAACATGATCGGAGCAGCCCCCAGATCGATGATCGGCTTGAATACCGCATTAGCGATATCAATAATAGTTTGCATTAAAAATTTCACTCCTTTTTATAATAGAAAATTATTGCTTTTTAAAAATTTAATGCCTTAATTTTAACGAAGAGTGTTTATTTTAAGCCCTCTTTTTTGATTGTTTCTTCTACCTTGTCATAAACAGGTTTTGCCATTGCAGCGATCCGATACAAAATAGGACCAGCATCAATTACAGGGATAGAAGGCGTAAATCCTAAGTCAGTTTTAGCAATTGGGGTGAAAATATCATATTTGCTGATCATATCTTCGGTAATGTCTTTAACCATGACAGCGTCACATTTAACGTCGTATCCACGATCTCCCATTTCTCTTTCCAATGCATCTTTGATTTGATGACTTGAATTAACTCCTGCTCCACATGCTGCTAAAATCTTGATCATAATAAGTTCCTCCTTAAAATAATTAAATATATGTTTTACATATTTTGTTCTTCAAACGATCTCTTCAAAAATTTATAAATCGCGGAAGTATCCGTACTCTTGAAAAACGTTCCTAAGTCGTTAGGAGAAGTTGTGGTACAAAAATTCATGATCTGAGCTAAAATATTTGATTGCCCTTCTGGGTCATTGTTCAAAATCATGAATAAAAATTTAACTTCCATGCTCGAACTAGGATCGATCATATTTTTGAATGTGACCGGATGTTCCAAATGAACTGGGATCACACGGCGAACATTAACAAATTCGCCTTCTGTATGCGGGATCGCAATATTTGGAAGACTTTCATCAACGACACTCAAGTCTATTCCAGTTGGATAGTCTTTTTCACGCCCGATGACATTTTCATAAAATGCGGGTTTGACCAGCCCCTCTGAAAGTAGCTTGTCTGAAATTTCTTTAATGACCTCTTCTGCCGTTGTCTTCGAAGAAAGATAGACAGTGTCCTCAACAAAAAGTGGTTCCTCTTTCTCTGTCTGCACTTTAGTCGATCTCCTTTCTTGTTTATTTTTGTTCAATAATGTTTACAAACTAATAGTATAGCGAAATTTTGAGAATGTCAACCACAAATTTGAAAAGGCTTTCCAGTTTAGTTGTACACGATTAAATGCCTGAATCGTTGGTGTTTCAACCAGAAGCCCAAGACTTCAACTGTATATCGACCTAGCAATCAATATTAAACATTTCTAATCTTTTCCTTTTCCAAATAGTAGTTAACGTTATCCTCATCTCACCAACAAATAGTACCTATAATTAAGCAATGTAACCGAAGTCATAAAAATATTTTTATCTAAGGGTTTTATACGCTTATTTCTAGTTAGTCTTGACTTATTGCTTGTCTAATGATAATTTTAGCTTTGAATAAACAATTAAAAACATTAATAATCAAGGATGGTCTTTATGTCAAATAAAATCTTAGCGATCACTATGAATCCTTCTGTCGATATTTCTTATCCTATTACTCACTTAGATATAGACACAGTCAACCGTGTCTCAAATGTTACTAAAACGGCCGGAGGTAAAGGCCTTAACGTTGCACGAGTGATCCACCAATTAAATGAACCCGTTTCAACCAGCGGAGTTTTAGGCGGGACGATTGGTGATTATATTTCTAAACAATTAAAAGAAGTCGGATTGCAAGAACAGTTTCTACACATCACACAAGAATCACGCAACTGTATCGCTATTCTCCATGATGATGGCCAACAGACCGAGATATTAGAAGCAGGCCCGGCACTAACGGCACAACAACAAGAAGAGTTTATGCAACATTTTACAAATCTTCTAAGTGAAGTCAGCTTGGTAACTATTTCAGGCAGCTTACCACAAGGTTTTACCGCTGATCTTTACGCGCAAATGATCGAGGCTGCTGCCAAGCAAAATGTTAAAGTGATCCTTGATTCATCTGGAAAGTCACTAACAGCTGGAATCTCAGGCGCAAATAAACCATTATTGATCAAGCCTAATCAAGAAGAGATCGCCCAACTTGTTGGCCGAAAATTAAAAGACCTGACGGATCTGCAAGAAGTACTATTAAACGAAGAAATATTTACTAACTTGGAGTGGGTCGTTGTTTCTCTTGGTAAAGATGGTGCTTTAGCCAAGGTTGGTCAAGAAATATATCGTGTCTCAATACCAAAGATTAATGTAGTCAATCCTGTTGGCTCTGGAGATTCGACAGTTGCCGGTTTAGCTGTTGGGATCAACAGAAACGAAACCATCCCCACTGTTTTAAAGACGGCTATGACTACTGGAATGTTAAATACCATGGAAAAAGAAACTGGTCATATTGACCCTTCCTTGTTTGACGAGTACTTCAACAAAGTGTCCGTGGAAAAATTAAATTAAGCATATAAAATATAGAAAGAAGTCAGTGCTTTGAATAAATACGAAGAAATGTGCGCGCAAAATCCAACATATACTATTAAGAAAACTACAGATCAAGCTTTTGCCAAATATGGCAAGATCTATACTAATTATGATGTTTCAGATGTGATCAAATATATGGACGACAATATTACCATCGATCAAACAAGTAATGTTTATGTACCTTCTAACGCTGAATTAGAAAAAGTACCTTCCATGCAAACGATTGGAACAGATATCTATGCCGGCATGCCTTTTGAAGCAGGTGAATGTACTGGTCAATCTTCAAACTTCACAGCCGTTGAATATCATCAAGGCAGTGAATTAAATGTTATGTTAACCGATGTTGTCATGGTTTTAGGTAAAAGAAGTGTCTTAGAAGAAAGCGGCACATTCAATGCTAAAGAACAAGCTGAACTTTTCTTTGTTCCACGTGGAACAGTCGTTGAATTTTATAGTGATACCCTACATTACAGCCCGATCAAAGTCGACGATTCAGGTTTTAAAATCATAGTGATGTTGCCAGCTGGATCAAATCAGCCTCTACCGGAAAATTTCCATTCCAATAACCCGCGGATCGTTAAGAAAAATAAATTTCAAGTGGTCCATGAATCACGGACTGATAAAATTGAACAAGGCGCACAAATCGGAGTTTCAGGCTATTTGATCGAACTTTCTCCTTTGAAATAAACATGTAGCATGTGAGTACTATTTAACCTTGAGTTTTGGGACTCAATGATGAGGACAGGTAAAAAACTGAGAGACAGAAAATCACTTTTGATTTTTCTGTCTCTCAGTTTTTGTTTTATAACCATTTCTGTTCCTAAGGTTTCCTGGGATCGTTCTTACTTAAAGATCAATCTTCTTTTAAAACCCGCGTCACCCTTGATCTATGGCTGCTTACTTTGACCACAAAATCTCTTGCTTTATCATATTTTCATATAGCATTTCTAGTATATTGTGCTATGGTTATAAATACGAGGTGAAACTACTTGGACAAACAATTAACCAGACTCAGTAAAAAACTCTCTTTTGTTTTACGCCATCACCCTGATAGGATCGGCATCCAATTAGATAAGTTTGGCAGAGCAGACTTAAACGATTTTCTCAAAAAGTTCAATGCTCACTATCAAACACCACTCAACAAAAAGACGATCGAACAAATCATCTATCAAAGCAACAAGCAACGCTTTATTATTGAAGGCAGTACGATCCGCGCTTTATACGGACACAGTATTCCTGTTGAATCGCTTGAACCGGCAGCAGATCCGCCAGAGACCCTTTATCATGGAACTTCTCATACAGCTGCAAAATTAATTCAACAAGAAGGGCTTAAAAAAATGGATCGTTCCTTTGTTCATCTTTCAAATGATTCGCAAAATGCCTACAATGTCGGCCGCCGTCACGATAGCCATCCTGTAATTTTAAAGATTGCAGCTCAAAAAGCTAATGCGTCGGATATCTCTTTTTATCCAACAAAAAGCGGGATCTGGTTAGTAGACTATCTTCCGCCAGAATTCATTTCAATAAAATAAAAAATTTCTGCCTGCTTTATCTTAATGTTTTTGCTTTTCGTGATAACGAGCAAGTATTTGTTCGCAAACGTCAGTAAAAATTTCCCTGATTATACTAGACAACAAAAAAGAGAGCTTATCTGCCCTCTTCTTTTTGTAGTAATACACATATTGCTTATCAGCCTATTTCCTAGCATTCCTAAAGCACACTACCGTAACAAATGAATGTTATGGGGTTGAGCAGCAGTGATCTTAGGATGATCCTGTAAATACTGAATGATCAATTTTGGCATATCGTCAGCATATTCACGCACGATTTTATCAGCACTAAACATGGGATAATCCCCGCCGCCAACACCTCGATACTGATTCAACACTACTTCTACCTCTTGTTCATCTAATAATTCGGCACCAGCATGAAAAATTTTGCCAACTCTTTGCCCGACTGGTTTATGCAAGTCAAAAGTGTAATCTAGACCCGTGTAGTAATCGTAATTATACAGTTCTACCTTTGGCGTACTAAATTCTGCAGAAATTTGCAGAGACACATCTTCTCTTAATTCAAAAAAAGAAGCACATCTTTCAAGCGCCGCTCTTAAGTCGGCACCGGTTACTTTTTCAACCACCAAGGTATTAGGATAAACATAACTATTCATCACATTACGCACAGTCACGTTCTTGCCGAATCCTCGCACATCATCATTAAATAAAGCAGTTCCAGATATTTCAGTACCAGTTGCTTCCATTTGAACATGGTTAACTAAATCTAAGTAAGCGTGTCCCTGGGCACGAGCTTTCATATGGTCAGTGATCCGCATGTCCCCTGTGATCGTAGCAACTGGCTGGTCTAACCATTTTTGTGTATCATCGTACCACTGTTCTGAGACCTGTTGCAGATCTTGCGCTAATTGCTGTCCGGACACTGGTATTAACTGGGCTGTGGAGCGTTTGACGTGCTTTTTTTCGTCAAGTTCCAGCACAATTTTTCCAACATCACTTCCCCGATATCCAGGCTGTGTTACCGGGATCCCATTAACAATGGCTGCCTCTCGCCGATGCTGGTGTCCAGTCACTAAAGCATCAATTTCTGGTATTTCACGTAAAATAGCCGATCCTTCATTTTCACCTGTCTGTTTTTCAGTCGGCTGACCCGTGATCAGATCTGCTTCGAAACCGCCATGATACGCTGCAAGTAAAACGTCAACTTGTGAACGCAATTGGGCAACTGTTCCTTTTAAAGTATCAAGTGCCGAGGCGAAGTGCAGCCCACAGATATTTGTGGGGTCCTCCCAATGAGGAATAAACTGTGTCGTTAATCCGACGATCCCGATCTTGACACCTTTTTCTTCAATGATTTTATACGGCGCATCAAGGATCCGTGAAGAACTTTCCCCGCTGATATTTGCACCTAATATTGGAAAACTACGCTCTTTTAGCACCTGACCCAAATAATCTAATCCGTAATTAAACTCATGATTACCCAAAACCGCAGCGTCAGGTTTTAAAAGATTGACCAGCGAAATAATTTTCTGAGAATAATCAGTGGTTTCCCTAGTATTATAGGCATAAGAATCCATTGGTGACCCTTCGATAATGTCGCCATTTTCAATATAAAGAACTATTTCATTCGGTCTTTCATCTGCTTTAACCTTCCTGATCAAACTTGCAGCCTTTAAAAATCCAAATTCGTGGTGATCATCTATCGTACTAAAATCAGTCGGATAAAAATAACCGTGAACATCACTTGTAGATAAGATCGTGATTTTCATTTAAACTAACTTCTTTCTAATAGAACCTGAAATGAGATCGATCATTGTAACCATTACGATGATACCCAATAAAATAATACCGACCCGCGGCCAGTTTCTTGTCTGGATCGCAAACAATAATGGCGTCCCGATCCCGCCGGCCCCGACCATCCCAAGGATCGAAGCAGAACGAACCGCGATCTCAAAGCGATATAATGTATAAGATAAGAATTCGGGCATGATCGTAGGCATGGTGGCTAAAAGCCACATGTCAGCCTTACTTCCGCCAGCAGACTGAATAGCTTCTTCAGAACCACGGTCCATATTTTCGATCGCCTCGCCAAACAACTTACCTAGCATCCCGATCGAATGGATCGAAACAGCCAACACCCCGGCAAATGACCCCGGACCAACTGCTTTAATAAACATAATAGCCAAAACCAGTTCTGGAAAAGTCCGGATAAAAACTAAGACAAACTTTCCACTTGAAGAACGCAGATGAAGTTTATTTTCTTCCAGCCCACGCGCTGCCCAAAAGGCAAAGGGCACACTTAAAATCGCAGAAACAAACGTCCCCAAAAAAGCAATAGCAAGCGTTTGGATGATCAAGCTAAACAGATCTTCCCCACTACCATCGTAAAAATAGCCCCATTCGGGATGAAAGAGCCCATTAACGATCGATTTTGAAACCTCGCCAGCTGATTCCTGCAGACCGCTAAATTTAAGACCTGTGATAGACCACACGTAAAATAAAAGGACTATAACAGCCCAGAAGATCCAGCCATATCGTGCAGCAAAATTTTGTTTTTTAATATTTTCTGTCATTGCAATCTCTCCCTTAAACTGTTGCTGACTGAATCGATCACTATAACAATCAATAAGATAGCAATAACGATCACAGCCGTTTGATCATATCTAAATGAAGACAAGGAGCGTTGCAAATAGACACCAATACCGCCCGCGCCTAAATAACCAAGAACGGTCGAAGCACGAACATTGATCTCAAATGTATATAGAAAATAACTGACAAAACTGTTTAAAACTTGAGGAACTACGGCAAAGACAACTACTTGTACATTATTAGCACCTGCAGCTCTTAAAGCCTCCAACGGACCATCATCAATAGTTTCAATGGTTTCATAAAATAGTTTAGAGATCATTCCGAATGAAAACACAGCTAATGTCCAAACACCAGCAGTTGAACCGATCCCCACGATCGCCACAAACAAGGCAGCTAATAAAAGATCCGGCAATGTTCTGACCAAGTTTAAAATAAACCGTATGACCCCTCGAACAACTGCATTTTTAATTAAATTTCGCGCAGCTAAAATAGAAAATGGGATAGCGATCAAAGTCCCGATGGTCGTTCCGATCAAAGCCATTTGAATTGTTTCTAATATCGGTTGGATCACAATGTTTGTATAATCCCAAGCAGGGTGTGCCATCCGACTAAGTAAATCGAAAAACTGATCTAAGTTAGTAAAAAATTCACCCCAATTAACGCCTGTCATAACTGCTGAACCCCACAATAACAGGAGAAAGATGAACGTTCCAACCAGTCCTTTAACATGATATTTCTGTACGAAAGTACGTTTTGGAATAAGATCTTTATCCATGGACAGCGCCTCCTGTCACAGGATGACTTTCGCTGTAGATCTCAGCAAAATCATCTTCAGAAACTTCGGCGATCGGCTTATCATAAACTAACTGTCCTGCACGTAAACCAATGATCCTATCAGCATATTTCATTGCAAGCGGCACCGAGTGCAAGTTAGCTAAAACTGTTATTCCTAAATCTTTATTCAAACTAAGTAAGTCATCCATCACTGCATTAGTAGTCAATGGATCAAGTGAGGCGATCGGTTCGTCCGCCAACATAATTTTAGGATCCTGCATTAAGGCACGTGCAATAGCTACACGCTGCTGTTGTCCGCCAGAAAGCTCATCGACCCTGGTATATAGTTTTTCAACCATATTCACTCTTTTTAAAGAGTTGATCGCACGCTGTTTATCTTCTGCAGAAAACAATCCTAGTGAACTTTTCCAAGTTGAATAATACCCAACTTTACCGGACAAGACATTTCTTCTGACGCTTGCCCGATCAACTAAATTAAAATCTTGGAAGATCATACCAATACTTCGTCTGAGATTGCGGAGGTCCTTACCCTTATACCCAACGATCGACTGACCATCGACTTTCAAATTACCACTAGTAACATCGTGCATCCTATTGATCGAACGAAGAAGAGTACTTTTTCCCGCGCCAGATAAACCAACTACGGCAACAAACTCACCATCATATATTTTTAGATCAATATCTTTCAGCCCTACTGTTCCGTTAGGATACACCTTTTGTACGTCATCAAATTCGATCATAACTGGTCTGTCGCTCATTTTAAATCCACCCTTCATGCCGCACATTTGCAGCTAGATATAACTAAGAGCAGAAACAATAGTTACTCGTTTCTGCCCCCTTTTTAAAAACATAAAATCGCTACAACTTAAGAAATACTAATAAATAAAAGAATGTTTGGTTAGGAACTGTGAAACAGAAAGCCCTGTTTATCCAGCTCGGAGCTGGCCGTGCAAAAACGCACTATAAGGTTCGAGTCCGATAATGCACGTTGTCTCCCAAATTTCTCTACCCTGTTTTTATTTATCCAGTTTTTCTGCTGTTTTATCGTATTCACGGATTATATCAAAATTGCTATCCTTGGAATCTGCATAACCTTCATGGGAATAAACACTTGATACAATGTCATGACCCTTTTTAGTTTTGGCGATATCCTTAAATGCTTTAGCGATCTTCTTTTGCCATTTTCCATCCATATCTCCACGGACGGTAATAGTATCATTCGGGATCTTTTTAGTAGTATAGATCGGAACAACTTTATCATTAACATCGGGTGCGTCTTTTTTGACCAAATTACGTGCACTTTGGAAAACAAAAGCAGCATCAGTATTCTTGTTGTAAACAGACAGAACTCCTTGATCATGTCCTTTTACCTGTGCTGTTTTAATACCATTTTTGTTAATATTCACGCCATGTTTATACATTTCAACCGCAGGGAAGATCCATCCGGCAGTTGATGTTGTATCTTGAACAGCAATTTTCTTACCCTTAAGATCGTCTAACGTTTTTATACCGCTATCCTTACGTACCAAGATCTGTGAACGATAGTAATCAACATTCTTGCTGCCTGGATGATCATCTTTTCCGAGGACTTCTTTACGTTCAGCCTGTAAAATAGCCTTGGCATTATTTTGTTTATGTGCCAAAACATAAGCATCTGGCGGCAAGAAACCTACATCAACTTTTTTGGAACCCATTGCTTCCACAATAGTATTGTAATCAGTCGAAACACTAACCTTCACTGGGATACCTAACTGCTTTTTTAATAATTTTTCCAAAGGCTTAGCCTTAGCTTCGATCGTTGTTGCATTGGACGAAGGCACAAACTGGACCGTTAATTCTTTAGGCTTATATGTATCTGAATCTTTGGAGCTTTTATTACCGCACGCTGCCAAACTAACTGCACACAAGAGTCCAGACGCGACAATTGCAGCTTTTTTAAAAAACTTCATTCGAAATTCCCCCACTTCGGTTTGTCTAATATGAACCTCTACTTCCAAAAGCTATTATAAACAAAAATTAAGCACTTAATCAAGGATAAAAACGAATGTTTACATAAAAAACATCTAAAATAGTTCCATTTTTTACAAAAATATATTTTATATACCCCAGTAAAACGTATTTATTTATATTTTTGTGAACTTTTTAAAATGTGTTTTTTTGCTGCCGTCGTATTTACATCTACTATTACAAAAAAAGCCCCCTAAAATATAGGAGACTTTTGTGCAAAAATTATTATTGTTCTTGTTGATAAGCAATGTTTGAAAATTTATTGTACGATTTGATAAACAAAAGTTTGACTGTTCCTCGTGCACCCGCACGATTTTTTTCAATGATCAATTCAACTTCACCAACATCTTGATCTTCTTCATTTTGCTCCTCATCGTCATCGTCATTATCTCGCTCATAATAATCATCACGATATAAGAAGGCAACAATATCCGCATCTTGCTCAATAGAACCAGACTCACGAATATCCGATAAAACCGGCCGCTTATCTTGTCTTTGTTCAACTCCACGTGATAACTGTGATAAAGCAATGATCGGTACTGATAACTCTTTAGCTAGTTTTTTAAGTTGCCGTGAGATCTCAGAGACTTCTTGTTGCCGACTTTCTTTATTCGACCCTTCAATCAACTGCAGGTAATCTACAACGATCAGATCTAAACCATTTTTTTCTTTAGCTAACCGCCGACATTTAGCTCGGATCTCACTCATTTTGATTCCGGGTGTATCATCAATGTAAATATTTGTTTTAGACAAAGCCCCCATGGCAACGATCAAATTTTGCCACTCATTGTCATCTAACTGTCCATTTCGCAAATGATTGGCATTGATCGAGCCTTCCGCACATAACATTCGGTTGACCAGCGATTCCGCGCTCATTTCCAATGAAAAGATAGCAACATTTGAGTCAGTTGCAGTCCCAACATTTTGCGCGATATTCAACGCAAAAGCAGTCTTACCAACAGCAGGCCGTGCCGCCAAGATGATCAAGTTATCAGGTTGCAATCCTGCGGTCATCAAATCAAAATCCCTATATCCGGTCGGTAAACCCGTAATATCTTCATGCTCTTGTGAGAGCTTATCGACTTCTTCCAAGGCTGTTTTTAAAACTTGGTCGATCGGTTTAAAACCGCTGCGATTCCGCCGCTCTGAAACATCCATGATTTGACGCTCAGCATCATCCAGCAAGTTAGGTACGTCTTCATCCTGATTCTGTGCCGAACTCATGATATTGGTTGCTGCAGAGATCAACCTACGCAGCATCGCTTTTTCTTCAACAATTTGCGCATAATACGAGGCATTTGCAGCTGTTGGAACTGCCTGAGCTAATTCAGCGATATAAGCTACTCCGCCCACATCATCGATCTGATTATCCTGCTCCAGCTGGTTCTTAACAGTCACAACATCAATACCCTCACCAGCATCATTGAGTTCGATCATTGCCTGAAACATGATTTGGTGAGCTCGCCGATAAAAGTCATCTGGCTCAACATATTCCATCGCATCAGCTAATGCATCTGTACTCAAGAAAACTGAACCAAGGACTGCTTGCTCAGCTTCAATATTTTGTGGAGGTAAATTGTCCGTCAAAACGTCATTATCCATGACTGTGTTCCTTTCTAGTAATAAAAATTTCTTAGTTTCTAATCATTATAATCGGTTGTACATAAAACGAAAAGAGCCTAAGAATCATCACGTACTCTTAGGCCCTCTTTTAAACAATACTGGGCTTTAGCCTCTCAAATTTATTGTTCAGTAATGTGAACCCGGATCTTCGAAGAAACATCATTGTGCAACTTAACCGGCACATTAGCATACCCCATTGAACGGATGGGTTCTTTTAATTCCATTTTACGTTTATCGATCTTAATTCCATACTGTTTTTGTAAACCTTGAGCGATCTGCTTAGATGTAACTGAACCAAACAACCGCCCATCTTTGCCAGCTTTGGCTTTCAATTCAACCACATACTTGCCAGATTCAAGTTTTTCTTTAAGATCCTTAGCTTCAGCAATGATCTCTGCTTCTTTTTTAGCCTCAGCATGTTGCTGACCCTTTAACTTGCTCATCGCAGCAGCACTGGCTTGTTTGGCTTTATTATTTTTAATCAAGAAGTTAGCATAACCGTCTGGGATCTCTTTAACTTCTCCACGTTTACCTTTATTTCGCACATCTTGTGTAAAAATAACTTTCATCAAAATACCTCCTAAAATAACAGAGCGACGGAAGACTGGCACTATCGACTATCATGTTACAACACATCTTTTTAGCATCATGGTACGAGAGTCGGCTAGATCATTAACAAAATCTCTTGTCTTCCAAAATTCGACTAATAACAGCGTAGATCACTCTGCTGTCTCTTCTTTATTTTCCTGCTGATCTTGTAAAATTTCAAGCAGTTGTTGTCGTACTTCAGAAACAGTCGTATCTTCAATTTGGGTAGCTGCAACGGACAAGTGTCCGCCACCGCCCATCTGCTCCATGATCAATTGAACATTACGCTTACCACTACTCCGAGCAGATATCCCAACTGAACCTTCACCACGTCTAGTAATAGCGAACGATGCTTCCACGCCGCTAACATCAAGTAACGAATCCGCCGCTTGAGCAGCAGTGACGGGATCATAAGAACGATCATCTTCACCTGCACAAATTGCATTGCCATCATCCATAAACTCGACTCTGTCTATCAAATGACTCCGATTCATATAACTATCAACATTTTCTTTCATAAAATGACTGGATAAAGCTTGATCTGCACCCAGAGCACGCAAATAGCTGGCAGCATCAAAAGTACGTGTTCCAGTATGCTGTGAAAACGACTGCGTGTCAACAACGATACCCGTTAACATAGCAGTAGCTTCAATACGATTGATCGGTTCACTTTCCCGAGCCTGATATTCAAACATTTCGGTGATCAACTCACAAGTTGAACTTGCATAAGGTTCAATATAAACCAACATCGGGTTCTCAGGAAACTCTTCACCACGCCGATGATGATCGATAACCATCAAACGATTTTCCAGTTTGTCGTATAAATCAGGGCTCGCTGAAATCGACCGTTTAGAATGGTCTGCCAAGATCAATAGATCTTCCTGATCGGCTTTTTCAATGGCCTCTTCAGAACTAATGATCGAAGCACTGATCGTTTCATCTTTTTGTAGTTCATCCATTAGACGAGAAACATCCGAATGTAGGTTTTTCTGATCTATAACGACCCAACATTGCTTTTTATTCATTGCAGCGATCCTTCTGATACCCAAACAAGCACCAACTGAATCCATGTCCGGCCTTTGATGCCCCATCACAAAAATCTGCTTAGACTGCCCCATCAAATCTCTGAGCGCTTGTGAGATCATTCGTGCTCGGACTCGCGTTCTTTTAGCCATCGGATCAGTAGTACCGCCATAAAAGCGCGCCTGTCCATCGACCTTTCGGACAACAACCTGGTCGCCGCCGCGTCCTAAAGCCAAGTCTAAATTATTCTGTGATTGATCAGACAATTCCGACAGGTTATCATCACCATACGCGATACCAATGCTCAGTGTCAGCGGGGAATTTCCCTTGGATGTTTTTTCTCGAATAACATCTAAGATCTTAAATTTTTCATTTTCGATCTTATTTAAGGTTCCTGTATAAGCTAAGATAAAGTAACGATCTTGATCGACCTTTTTCAGAAACATTCCAAATTTTTGCGCCCAGTTTGATAAAGTATTGGCAACAAAACTATCTAAGTTAGAAACTTCTGTGTCATTCCGCGATTTAGTAACTTCATCATAATTATCTAAAAAGACTTGTCCCAAGACCAACTGTGAATCATCATATTTTTTCTGTATCTCAGCATAATGCGTAATATCCAACAAATAAACGACCCGCATGTCCCGTTGGATCAGCAGATTAAAATAATTGTCATGCCATTTAACTTCTACATCATCCTTATGTTCCATATTTTTTTCTATCAAATCGGCTAACTGTGGATCCACTTCATTTAAACTACGGCCTAAAACATCTGCCTTACCAAAATAACTCTGTAAATAAGGATTGACCCAATCGATTTCTTTGTTTTCATTAAACATCAAGATACCGATCGGCATTCTGATCAGCGCATCCTGCTCATCTCGCTGAATACGGTAAGTTAAATCAAAAATATAATCACTTGTTTGCCCACGGATCTCAGTTAAAGTGGTAAAAGCTCCGACAATTACTAAAATCATGATCAATAAAAAGATAACACCAAAGATCCAGTTAAAGGCAAAAGCTAAAATATCACTCACGGTCGCCATTATAATTAATAGAATAGCAACTAGGCGGAACTGCTCGTTTTTAAAGATCTCAGGTATATCACCAAATCTTTGTATAAACTTATTCTTCATAAACCTTCCTCTTCTTTTCCGTCCCCTAATATGCAAAATTTAAAATAAAGATTTTCATTCAGTTTTAACTTCAAGGTACTTAATGATCAATATTACCACTAAGAACACCTTGCCAGTCAGGCAATCTTTTCAACCCATACCCCTACCTGATATTATGTGTATTCTTACATATTTTATCATATTTGGCCTTAAATACCGAATTTTAGTCATCATTATTGTGTCTTTAAAGACCATCATCACAAACAAAAAACGTCAAAGATCATTTGACGTTTTTGTATTTTTATTCTGTTATTATTAGCGGGGAGTCTTCAATTTCAGGTTAAAGAAATATGTTCCACCAAATAAAATTACCGAATATAAGATCCCTGAAAACAGAGGGTGAAAAGGATTCAAACCTTCAGTTCCAGAATTACCGCTCTCCCCAGCAATCCACAACAATACCTTAGCTATCCACGTTAACTTCAATGAAGTTTCTTCGCCTACGTTTCCTACAACTATTAAAGCAATGATCAAAATAATAGGTACGCCAATTATCAAAGCAATCTGTGTCCGTCGTTCAAATAAACTTAAAATGCTGCCCACAAACGTAAAAGTTGCTGAAATACAAATCGTCAACAGTACTAAAAGGATAAAGGACATAACATCATTCAATATGTTATTAGAAAAGAAATTGTAATAAAAGCCTTCCAATACAGCTGTAGCTGTCCCTTGACCGTAAGAAGTATTAAATGGCATTACCAGCAAGTTATACAAAACACTGACCAAATTTCCTACTAAAGCCAGAGTACCAATAACAAGCGTTTTTGAATAAAAGTATGTGTTACGTCCGATCCCATTTTGAATCATCAGTTGAAAGCTGTCGTACGTTGAAGCACTATAAAATACCAAACATGCCATTAAAGCAATTTCTAAAATTCCAGATGGTAAAAAATCTTCACCATTCAATGACCCTAATCGCCCCGTTAAAGCAGCTGTTATAAACGGTATAATGACAATTGCCACTGCGACCCAGACTAATGTCCAGCCCAATAATTTAGCGCCGCTCGCTAACTGATATTGAAAAGCCTTCTTTAATTTCATTTCTGCCCCTCCTCATCAGATTGCTCAGTCAAATTGATAAACAACTTCTGTAAATCAATTTTTTCTACAGAAACTGTATCCGGTAAAACTCGGTTTTCGTCCAACTTGCCAAACACATAGTCTGAACGAAGTTTACCTAAACTATCATGCCCGATCACATTGAGTCCGGCAGTATATTCTCGGACTTTTTCTTCTGGTCCAGTGACAGAATAGCTTCGTGCTAATAAGCTTTCCGTCGTATCATCGAGAGCTAATCTTCCGTCCTTGATCAATAAGACATTTTCAACCATTCCTGCTATCTCTTCAATCAGGTGTGTTGATATTACAAAAGTCCGTGGCCGATCAGCATAGGTTTCAACTAATTCCTGATAGAAAAGTTCACGATGATTAGCATCCAAACCTAACGTTGGTTCATCTAACAAAATAATATCTGCATCAACGCACAAAGCAATAATATCCTTTAAAATCGAGCGATAACCCGTTGAAAGTTTGCCGAAACGCAAGCTTTCATTTAAGCCAAATTTATTGGTTAATTGATGTGCAAGTTCAAAATCAAAGCCCGTATAAAAATTGGCAGTCTCGCGAAATATTTGAAACACTTTAGCACGAGTTAGGTAAAGATTTGGTTCACTCATGAGATAAATTTTACCTAAAGCATCGTCATTATTAAGGTTTGGCTGACCATCTATCAAAACCTTGCCTGATGTTGCAGGGATTCGATTTGTCAGAATATTTAACAAAGTACTTTTACCAGCACCATTGCGTCCCAATAAACCATAAATCGTATTAGGCTTTAGCTTGAGGCTAATATCAGTTAAAACCTCTTGCTTCCCATATTTTTTTGAGATCTGGTTTAAAACCACTTCTGTTGTCATCCTTCTTCAAATCCCCTTTCCACTAAAGAGATAATTGCATTTTCATCTAAGCCTAAATTTTTGGCTTCGACTATCATGTTTAAAATATAATCTTGAAAAAACTCATTTTTTCTTTTAGTCCGAATCTTTTCTTGTGCATCTTCTAAAACAAACATTCCTCTTCCTCGTTTTTTCTGGATCAGTCCATCTGCCACCAAAATATTCATGCCCTTTAAGACAGTCGCAGGATTGATTTGAAAATCACGTGAAATTTCAGTAGTCGAAGGAATTTGCTCTCCTGTTGCAAAGCTTCCCAAAAAAATAGCATTTTCGATTTGCTCTGCTACTTGAAGATACAATGGTTCAGAACTATCAAAATTAAATTGCATCATCATCACCAAGTTTCATTATCGGCACCCCTCGTCTTTTCTAATTAATTTTCTTATTTATCAATTTCTACTGCAGGTAGGACAATGCTCTCATATAACTTAACTGTGACCAAATAATACAGCAGGTACAAGACGATAAAGATCACAAACGGCAACCAGATCCCCTGATAAGGCGATATTAGCAAGGTCTTAAATAACTGTAAGCCGAACAAAACATGCACGATCCCTAAAACGCCTGGCAAAGCATAAAGTGTCATTATTTCCCGGGAAATAGATCGGCGTAGAGTGTTCTTTCTAACCCCTAATTTATTTAACATCTCATAACGATGTTTATCACTATTAGCGCCACTTAAGATTTTAAACATTAAACAACTGGCTAACATTGCCAAAAAGGCGATCCCTAAGAAAAAGCCCATAAATTCAAAACCGCCAAATACCTCGAGCCCATTCAAGTACCCAGCATATCCGCCTGGAATAGTTGAACGAATTGTCTCATAGTTTTTAGGATAAGCTGTTTTGACGATCTTGTCTAAAGATTTTTTGCTTTTCTCGATATTTTTCACTCTGAATAAATAAAGTTGTTGACGTGGTGCCTGAATTTTAGCAAATTCACTTTGAGAAATAATTTTTACTGTTTTATCGGAGCCATTTTTTTGTAAATAATATAGTGAACCGGGGTTTTTTTGCAGTTTCTGCCCATCAAAGCTTTGGTAAGATATTTTTGCTTTCTTACCCTTGGACATTTTTTTCATCCAATTATCGCTGACATCCTGTAAAGGTATCCTGTCAAATTCTTCTTTGACGTAATAAACTGTATCTTTGCTCTGCTTTTCAGAATAGCTTACCTTTTTTTCAGTATCTAATTTATTGACCTGTTTTTTGACAGCAGCGCTCGGATCTTCGAGTGCCATCGTATAACCACTCGAACCTTGCGTGAATAAGTCTGTTTCTTTACCAAAACCCATACCAACTGTGATTGCACCTAATGCCAGAGCAAACAAGATCGAAACTGTCGCTAAAATTTTAGTGTAATTTCTGATCCTAAAATCGAGCTGTGACAAAGTAAAGTTGTTGATCCCTCGTTGCGCCCATTTTGTCTTTTTCAATAACACGACCAACCACACAAAAACAGCATTAAATAGTAAGTATGAACCAAAAACAATTGTTACTAATGCAAGTGGAATACTTGCTAGTTGGAAGTCAATAAAATGCTTCATTACATAATAACCAACTGCCAATAATCCAATCCCTAAAACTACTTGGATAAATTGACTTACTGGTTTTAGTTTGGCTCTGTTCGGTTGACTATCGCCTTTTAATAATCCCAAAACGGGTGTCTTGATCAATTTCCGTCTGTTGATAAACCCAGCAATCACGAATAAAACCAAATATAAAACTAAAGTCACCAAGATTGCTGGTACGTGCACAGCATGAAAGTTTGCCACATTAGTCTGCAAAATACTTTGCATCAAATAAGATCCCAAACTGGCCGTCAAGAGACAACCCACAACAACTCCGATCACGCTTGAAAGTGCTCCAATAACCAATGTCTCAGTTAATATTAACCGGCCAATTTTAGTCGGCTTAGCACCAAGCATCATAAAAATCCCATAGTCATGTTGTCGCATACTTAGCAAAAATGAATTAGCATAAAAAATATAAACTAATGAAATAATTGTCAACAAAACTGAACCAAATTGAAATATAAAAGAAGCTGCGCTCATCCCATTGGTACTGTTTTTTAGAAACTGCGGATTAGTCGCCAAAGCTTCAAACATATAAAAAACAGCACTTGAGATCACCAAACCTGTAAAGAGAACTAAGTAGTCACGCAAGCGACTTTTGATCCCCGTAAATGCTAATTTTCTTAACATCTTTAATCAGCCTCCTGACCCTGAAATGCGCCCAGGTCATCAATGATCTGTTTATAAAATTGTTTTCTTGTTTGGCCTCCACGCTTTAACTCTTGTCCGATCTTACCATCTTGAATAAATAAAATCCGTTGGCAATAGCTAGCTGACAGAGGATCATGAGTGACCATCAAGATCGGAACATTCTGTTGTTGGTTAACTTCGTTCAACATTTCTAATAGATCTGTTGTGCTGGAAGAATCTAACGCGCCTGTTGGTTCATCTCCAAATAAAATTGCTGGTTGGCTAACGAGTGCTCGAGCAGCAGCAACTCTTTGTTTTTGCCCACCTGAAATTTCATTAGGGTATTTGTCTAAAATCCCTGTGATCGACAACTGTTTAGCCAATTTTTCAATTTGCGGTTTTATCTCAGCTGCTGCTACATTTTGTAAAGATAGTGGTAAAGCTATATTTTCGCTATTAGTTAAATTTTCTAACAAATTGAAATCTTGAAAAATAAAGCCGATCTCTTTTGCACGAAAATCTGCAACAGCATTTCCTTTCAAACTGGTAATATCTTGACCATTGATTTCAACCGTTCCTTGTGTCGGTTGATCTAAAGTTGTTAAAATATTTAATAATGTGGTTTTCCCGGAACCTGATGCACCCATGATCCCTACAAACTCACCCGCTTTCACATCAAAAGTTATTCCTTTTAAAGCTTCATATTGTTTTTCGCCTTTATGGCCATATATTTTTCTAATGTCTCTTGCTGATACGATTGCTTGATTATTCATATCGCATCCTCCTGTTCCTTAATTGGTTAATTACTTGTGTAACTAACTATATATGTCAAACAGTCTTTTGTCAATCATTTTCAAAAAATATTTTTACTCTGAAAAAAATGTTTCACGTGAAACATTTTATGATAACACAAAAAAAGCACTGATCATTAAGCTTATCAGTGCTTTAACTCATTATCACTACTCACTAGCTAATTTCACTTTTGTAAATTGCTGGTAATGTGTCAGAATTTCTTCAGAAATATCAGGGTTAGTGATCAGATAATCAACATCGTATAAATTGTAAAATTGATAAAAATCATCACGATTAATTTTAAATTTATCTGCCAAAACTATTTTTTCTTTGGCATTATTCAAAGCAACACTTTGTGATTTTCCTTCTTCTGTGTTAGCTGTCATCATACTGTCGTTATGGATCCCATTGACTCCAACAAAAGCTTTGTTAAACTTTAACTCCGCCAAAGTATCATTAGCTAACCCACCAATAAATGCCCCAGAGCGTTGCCGAAAATTACCACCCACTAAAATTAAATCAACATTATTTCTATTTTTCCAGCTTTGAAAAATCGGAAAACTGTTAGTAACTACCCTCAAATTAGAAATGGCTGGTAAATAACGTTCAATTAATTCTTGCGTCGTACCTGGACCAATGTAGATAGTATCTCCTTCTTTGATCAACTGTGCTGCTTCTCTGGCAATCTGCTGTTTTTCTGCTAAATGAATCTCTTTTTTCTCAATATGTGATAATTCGTTATTTTCGTTGCTATCAATACTCTGGGCACCACCATGAACTCGAATTAGTTTTCCGCTATCAGCCAGTTCATCTAAATCACGTCGAATAGTCATATCAGATACACCTAACTGATCGATCAGTTCCTTGACAGTTATGATTCCACGCTCTTGAACAAGTTTTTTAATTGTTAACAGTCTTTCTCGTTTTAACATGCTCGTTTCCCCTACTAAATACAATTTTTATTATTTTATCATTATCATACGCTATTTTTGACTACTAAAACAGGGGGGGGAGATTCACACAAGCAAAAAAGTGTTAGTAAACTAGAAAACACTAACACTTTCTTCGTTATTTACATAATTAAGAGTAGACTTCTTACTTAGAATAGACTTCTTTTCCAGCTAAATAAGTTGATTGTAAATTAATATTTTCATCAACAACAATAAAATCAGCCTCTCTGCCAGCAGCAATCAAGCCACACTCATCTTCTATTCCAACACTTACCGCTGGAACATAACTAGCCATCTTGAAAGCATCGTACAAGCTTACCCTACCCCACTGAACCAAGTTTTGTACCGCCTGAAGTAATTTTAAAACGCTGCCTGCTAAACTACCGCCATCTTTTAGCCGAGCTGCTCCGTCTTTCACGATAACTGGAAACTCCCCTAAAACATACTCTCCGGCACGCCTTCCTCCGGCACTCATGCAATCCGTCACTAATGCCACGTGATCAATGCCCTTTTCTTGAATCAGCAAATTTGCTGCCCCAGATTCCACATGATGACCATCGCAGATCAATTCAGCATAAGTATTAGGCGTGTCCATCGCTGCCCCTACCATTCCCGGAGCATGATGATTTAACCCGCTCATACCATTAAAAGTATGCACAAAGATATTTGCACCTGCATACACAGCCTCCAGTGCTTCTTCGTAAGTAGCCGAACTATGTCCAATTGCGACTTTAGTGCCAGATCCACTGACATTTTCGATAAAATCTGCAGCTCCATGGCGCTCCGGTGCCAGTGCAATTTTTTTTAAAAGGCCTTGTGCAGAGTCCTGCCATCTTCGAAAAGCCGTCAGACTAGGATCTGACATGAAGCGAGGATTCTGCGCTCCTTTATGTTCCGTAGTAAAGAATGGCCCTTCAAAAAAAATTCCTTTGATCCTAGCCCCCCTTTACTTCTTTATATCTGGAACTTATCATTTTACAAATTTCGTTCAATGTATCCGCGCCAGCAGTCAAAGTGGTTGGTAAAAACGCTGTGACACCACACGATAAAAGCCCTTTAGATATTTCATTTAGGCCAGTAAAGTCATTGTCCATAACATCATGGTTATTATAGCCATGAATATGTGTATCTACCAACCCTGGAGCAACAATACTTTCACCCAGATCAACTATCCTAGTATCCACCGGTCTGGTTTTAGTATATTTGCCAAATTTACCTTCAATGATTTCTAAAAATCCTTGTTCACTGAGGCCTGAAGCTAAAATAAACTTAGCTGCATGAATATAATAATGCATCTCTTGACCCCCTTGATTACTTGAAATCATGAATCGTAACTCCTTTGACTACTCGGTTGACCGTACCTGTTGGAGATGGAGTATCTGGCGTGTTATTGATTTTTATCGAAGTTAATAACGCGAGTGTTTGGGCAAACATAATATCAGCTAAAGCGAGATAGCCATCTGGTAAAGCTTCACTGCTTTTTGTAAATTCAAATTTGTCACCACTAAAATTACGCTGTCCAATTTGACCAATCGTCATTGCCTTAAGAGCAATCTGCTCATTTTTGATTTCTTCCATGACATCTATATCATAATCACGTGTATACTCATCGTTATTGACAAAATCAAAAACTAAAGTCTTTTCATTGACAAATGATTTGGGTCCATGCCGAAAACCCATTGAAGAATCAAAAACTGTTGCGATTTTACCTGCAGTCAATTCAAGAACTTTTAGCTGAGCTTCACGAGTTAATCCTGCTAAACTACCAGAACCTAAATAGATTATTCTTTCAAAATCGAGCCCCATAAACTTCTGAATCTCTGTTTCACGAGCAATGACCTCATGCCCTAGGTCTCTTAAATTCGTTACATAACTAGTTTTTGTTCGTAGATCACTCTGGTCAAAAGTCAACAAGGCAGCTAATGTCATACATGAAAAACTGCCAGTCATTGCGAAACCACCGTCATTTGAACGTTCAGGCATTAAAAGTACCAAGGTATTAGCTGCCTTTTTCCCATTAACCGCCAATGCACCACTTTCAGCGCAAGTGATCATTAAATGATAGATATTTTTGACATTCTTTTCTGCTAAATTTACTGCCGCCACACTTTCGGGACTATTACCGCTTCGGGCAAACGATACCAGTATCGTCGGTTCATCAAATAATAACGTTTCTTCTGGCGCAGAAACAATATCTGTCGTTCCAATACTTTCAAATGAATAAGCTGCTGTATTACCATATTTGCGCAAATATGGGACTATAGTATCACCGACATACTGTGAAGTCCCTGCGCCGGTAAAAATAACACGTATCTTTTGCTGAGCCTGATCTTTAACATTGTCTAGAAATGAAACAATTTCGGCTTGATGTTGTTGATAGATCTGCAAAGTTTCTTCCCACAATTCTGGTTCTTGTTTAATTTCACGTGTCGTAATACTTGCGCCCATTTTCGCTAATTCTACTTGAGATAATTCAAACATTTTTAATGGCCTCCTTGATTACTCGTCTTCACCGTCTAATTTTTGTAAAGAAGCATTAACATCACAGATTCCTTGAGTCCCCCCTTTTATAGGGTCGGGCTTTGTGTCTAACAGTGCTGCATTTAAATAATCGATGATCATCGCCATATTCATTCCTGTATACAACTTGAAATTACTCCCCGAAAGAAGCATTTTTGCTGCGACATTGCAAGGTGTTCCTCCATATAAATCAGCAAAAACAGCTGAACCAGCACTAGAGTTTATTTCAAGTTCATCCAAAATCTGATAACCTGCATAAAGCGTCAACAATAAAATTTGCCACCATGAAATGTCCATTTATGTGACCTCCCTTTAATTTTGTAATAATTTCATAAATTCTTCTGATTTAACACTTGGGTTGACTTGTGCAAATAGGTGAACTCCTTTTTGATTTAATTCTTTAAAGTTGTCTATATCATCTTGTGTGACTGATACTTGATGCGTCAGAATTTTTTTGGCATTATCACGTGCTAAATTTCCTACATTAACATCAGAAAGTTCAACGCCCGCATCTACCAAATCATTCAAATATTTTGGTTCTTTAACGACTATTAGTAACCGTTGACTATCATATTTACCAGCCAAAATATTAGTTGCTGCTTTTTGAACAGGTAAAACACTAAGTCTAACTCCTGATGGAGTGGCTAATTTTAAGCCACTTTTCTCAATTTGACTTGTTGCTGTCTTGTCGTCAACAACCATGATCCGCGAAATTTGTAGTTTTGTGACCCATAAATTTGCCACTTGTCCGTGGATCAAACGACCATCTACTCTAGTTCCAATAATACTCATACTTCGTTCCTCCTATTTGAGTGGTGCTTTTATCAAATTAAGTTCCTCACTAAACTGTCCTTCAGTTTCAAAAATAATTATCTGATTATTTTTCCGACGTAAAATCCCGTGTGGCAAATAAAGAGAATGTTGTGGTCCGCGTTGCCAAAAACGACCTAAGTTGAATCCATTAATTATCACAACTCCTTTCCCAAACTGACTTAAATCAATATTTGTATCCTGAATTTTATTCGAATCAAATGAAAAACGATAAAATGCTGGAACTCTAGGTTCCCATTTACGAGAAAAATCTAATTTTTCAATTCGCGAAAAATCTAACCCATATTGCTCCCAATTTATTACATAGTGCAAATCACTCATAACACCCGAACGAATTCCTTTTCTTTGTGTATCTGCCAATAGCTTATGTCCATAATTAACTCGACCCATATTTTCCATTAAAATATCAATTTCATTGTCTTCTTTATCTTGTTTTACACTGATTTCTTCACCAATTTTCTCTTGATACTGTGTTACCTGTAATTCTTGATTCAAAAAAAACTGTGCTCGATCCCTACCATCGATTATGCGATATTTTTCTTTAAAAGAATCACGTTTGACTTTTGTCCGATACAGCATATAACCGTAATAATGACCAGCCTTTTCCATTGTTTGTGGGTACTTAGTTGTTGTTTTACTCCCGATTTCATCTAAAACTTCAAATAAACTAACTTTATCTTGCAGTCTTATTTTACTTAAGCGAAAACTTTCTTTGACCCAAGGATCTTGCTGGCTAATATTTGGATATTTTTCTTTCAGCATTTTTTTTATCTTATAATAACCTTCTGTAGGATTTCCTTGCTCGTTTAACGGTGCCCCATAATCATAAGAAGTGATCTGTGGCAGGTCATGGGTGCCTCGAGCAGAACAACCATTCATAAAGCCAAAATTTGTGCCGCCATGAAACATATACATATTTACACTGCCAAGTTCGATAACTTTTTTTAGTTCATTGACCATCTCATCTTGGTCTCTTATATGGACTGGTTCACCCCATCTATCAAACCAACCGTCCCAAAATTCCATATTCATCAGAGGCTGAAACTGACCTTTTTCATTTTGAAAATCTACAATATTAGCAAAATTTTCTTTGGCATGGGAACCAAAATTCCCTGTTTCTAAAATTCCTTTTTGTATCAAGCTGCCTGCTTGCAATGTTGCATGCCAAGCACCATCTGAGGTAAACAACGGCACATCTACGCCATTTTTTAGCATCATATTACGAATACTGCACAAATAGTCGTGGTCTTCGCCATATGATCCGTATTCATTTTCTACCTGCATCATTATAATTGGACCACCATGAGTAACCTGCAGAGGAATCAAAATTTGAAATAATTTTTGATAATAAGTTGAGACTAACTTTAAGAATTTCGGATCATTAGATCTAATACGGCAATCTTTTGCCAAAAGCCAAGCAGGCAAGCCTCCAAATTCCCACTCAGCACAAATATAAGGCGATGGGCGAACGATAACATAAAGTCCTTCATGTTGAGCCAATTCAATGAATTTTTTTAAGTCAGCGCCCTCAGTAAAATTGAATTGCCCCTCTTTTTGCTCATGAACATTCCATGGAATATATGTTTCTACTGTATTAAAGCCAAGAGCCTTTAAGTTATGTAGTGAATTTTGCCAATCACTTGGGTGTATTCGAAAATAGTGGATCGCGCCTGACAAGATCTGAAACTTTTTTTTATTCTTGAAATGTCAAATTAAGTTAGAAATA
>NZ_AZFI01000040.1 GCF_001435755.1 Ligilactobacillus acidipiscis DSM 15836
GTTGAATGTTACGAACTAGCACCACGCGTATTTTCATTTTATAAATTTTATAATTATGTCCATAAAAAGCTATGTTAGTAGTATATAACATAATGAAAATAAAGCAAGCTATTTAAAAGAAACCACACGCAAAAAAGTATTCATCATTTTTTCTGCCAAATGATGAATACCTTTATCTTTAATAATTCACATTGTTCAGTAGTTATTCCGCCAAAAGAGCTTCTTCAATTGCTGGAATGATTTTCTCTGGTTTAGTCGTTGGGGCATAGCGATGGATCAATTGACCATCACGCCCAATTAAAAACTTAGTGTAATTCCATTTGATTTTTCCATGACCTGATTCTTCTTTTAAATAGGTAAAAAGCGGGTCTTCATCGTCTCCATTTAATTTGACTCTTTTTGTCATCGGAAAAATAACCCCATAATGAACTTGACAATAGTCACTTGCTTCATCATCTGTTTCTAATTCTTGATGAAATTGATTAGATGGTAAACCTAGAACTTCAAAACCTTGTTCATGGTATGTTTGATACAATTGTTCCAGGCCTTCCAGCTGTGGAGCTAAACCGCACTTACTAGCAGTATTAACTACCAGCAAAACTTTCCCAGTATAATCTTTCATCTGAAGCTTTTGACCACTCATTTCTGTCTCGTTGAAATCGTAGATTGCAGCCATTTTAACCCCCTCCTCTTTTAACTGTCCTAGTAATACGCTAAATTCTTCCGGCTGACAAATTATTTACCTTTTTTAGCAGCCAAGTTAACATTTACAAAAGTCACAAGCTGTTCTCCAGTACTGTGAGGCAATTTAAGCTTCATAGGAGGAAGTTCATTGATCAATGCATAATCACGAATAAACTTCACAGCCACACGTAATGCTTCTATGATACTATTCGCCTGGCAATAGGCCCCAAAGTCGGGCAAAAATACTAAATATTGATAGTGTTCATTGTTCTTTTCAGGCGTGATCACTATCGGATATGCCACAAACGTTTCTTTCAAAATATCCCCTCAAATTAACAAGCATAACAAAACAAGAATTCCCACATGCTATCAGAAACCGAAACTTTAATGCGTCTTTGGCATTAAAAACAGAGCCTAGAACTGTAACCTTTTACCAGGCAAAACTCGTTTTATAGCATACACTCTGATCACATCATAATCCAATACTTCTTAAAATCAAACCTCAATATATTTATCTTTAATTAGTTTTTTCGTGTTCTCTAACTCTTCTTCTGCAAAGATTGTGAATTACTTAGGAATTTATCTTGTTTTGAACCTTATTTTAAATTAATTGTTCACCTTTCGATAAGGTGTTAACAAATACCTATTCGCAAATTGCCACTAATTTGATGACGTCATCTAAAGTTATCAAAAGTCAACGGTTTATCGTGAAAGCATTCACATATATCGGATATAAAAATTTATTTTTATATGTATTTGGCTTGATACTAGCAACAAAAAATTTAAATATAATGTGCACAATTTGTTAAGGTTTACATTTAGCTCAAAAGGTATTAGCATTAGCAATGAAAGCGTTATGGTAAAGCTTTTCAGTATATCATTAGCAAGTTTTCGAGGAGGGAAAATTTACAAATGAAAAAAATAGATTTTGAACAACTCAAGAGTACTCCAAACACTGAAACTCTCAGTATTTTGGACGAAACAGGTCAAATCGTCAACAAGGATCTCTTACCAGATCTCTCAGACGATGAACTCACAGAATTATTTAAACAGATGGTTTGGTCACGTGTCTTAAATGAACGGTCTACTAAGTTGAATCGTCAAGGACGGTTAGGTTTCTTCGCACCAACTTCTGGTGAAGAAGCCAGCCAGATCGGCTCGAATTTTGCGATGACTAAAGATGATTTTATTCTCCCCGCATATCGTGATGTACCTCAACTTGTACAACACGGGCTTCCGCTTTATCAAGCATTTCTCTGGTCGCGTGGTCATGTTGATGGCAACAAGTATCCAGAAGCAATGCAGGCTTTGCCGCCTCAGATCATTATTGGTGCTCAATATGTTCAAACGGCTGGTGTTGCCTTAGGTATTAAGAAAAATAATAAGAAAACAGTAGCATACACTTATACTGGCGATGGTGGTACTTCTCAAGGCGACTTTTATGAAGGTATCAACTTTGCGGGTGCTTTCAAGTCTCCTGCACTCTTCTTTGTGCAAAACAACGGCTACGCTATTTCAGTACCGCGTGAAAAACAAACCGCTGCTCCTGCTTTGTCACAAAAGGCTGTTGCGGCAGGTATTCCTGGGATCCAAGTTGATGGAATGGATGCTTTAGCTGTTTATGCAGCAACTAAAGCCGCTCGTGAATGGGCAGTTGCCGGTAATGGTCCTGTTCTGATCGAAACATTGACATACCGTTATGGTCCGCACACATTATCCGGTGATGATCCAAAACGTTACAGAACATCAGCTGAAGTTGACGACTGGCAACGTAAAGATCCATTGATCAGAATGCGTAAGTATCTGACAGATAAGGGTATCTGGTCAACAGATCAAGAAAAAGCTTGGGAAGAAGAAGTCAATAAACAAATTGACGAAGCAATCAAGAAAACTGAAAGTATTGCACCACAAAAAGTCAGTGACTTCCTGAAGAATACGTTTATCGACACCCCACCTACGATCAAAGCGGAGATCGATGCTTATACTGCAAAGGAGAGTGACTAAGAATGGCTAAATTATCGATGGTCAAGGCAATTACTCAAGGCCTAGATGAAGAAATCAAACGAGATGAAAAAGTCCTAGTTTTCGGTGAAGATGTTGGCCGTAACGGCGGTGTTTTCCGTGCTACAGACGGTTTGCAAGATGAAAACGGTGAAGATCGTGTTTTCGATACACCATTAGCCGAATCTGGGATCAGCGGTTTAGCAATGGGGCTTGCTTTGGAAGGTTTCCGTCCCGTACCTGAAATTCAATTCTTTGGTTTCGTATTTGAAACAATGGATGAAATTGCTGGTCAAATTTCACGGACAGGTCACCGAATGGGCGGCTCACGTAAGATGCCGATCACGATCCGTGCTCCATTTGGCGGCGGAGTTCACACACCAGAACTCCACGCTGATAGTTTGGAAGGCTTATTAGCCCAAACTCCTGGCTTGCGTGTCGTTATCCCTAGCGGTCCATATGACGCTAAGGGTTTATTGGCTTCATCGATCCGGTCTGATGATCCGGTCGTCTTCTTGGAACACATGAAACTTTATCGTTCATTTAAAGAAGAAGTTCCAGAGGATTCTTACACCGTTCCATTGGACAAAGCTGATGTTAAACGTGAAGGTAAAGACATTACACTCGTTTCCTATGGTTATATGGTTCAAGAGAGTTGGAAAGCCGCTGATGCTTTGGCTAAAGAAGGTATCGAAGCTGAAGTAGTCGACTTACGGACGATCTCCCCGTTAGATGAGGAAACAATTATCAACTCTGTTAAAAAGACTGGTCGGGCTGTCTTGGTACAAGAAGCTCAAAACCAAGCCGGAGTCATGGGACAAGTTGCTTCTATCATTGCTGAAAAAGCGATCTTATCGCTTGAATCACCAATCGGCAGAGTTTCAGCACCAGATACTCCATACCCATTCAGTCAAGCAGAAGAAATATGGCTTCCAAATAAGAACGATATTATTGAAAAAGCTAAAGAAATCGTAAATTATTAATTACAAAGCGAGATGAGGTGTACCAAAGCAAGCCTTAGCTGATCTTCATATTGTAAATTCGTAATATGGATCTTTTATATAGGCTGCTTTCCCTCATTGATGACTTGATCAAATATACGGGGGTATATAACAAATGGAGAAATATCAATTCAACTTGCCTGATATTGGCGAAGGTATCGCAGAAGGTACAGTCGGTGAATGGCATGTTAAAGAAGGCAACGAAGTCAAGGAAGACGGCGATTTGGTTCAAATCGAAAACGACAAATCCGTTGAAGAGCTTCCTTCTCCTGTTGCTGGTAAAATTACTAAGATCTTGGTCCCTGNGCCTTTAGTTGAACTCGAAGTTGCTGCTGGAAAAGGTAACGTTGAAGGTGGCACTACAAAAGAAGCTCCTGTTGCAGAAAGCAAAGAAACTCCTGCTGCAAACACGGCCGCAGCAGCACCAACTGGTGAAAAACAAGATCACTCTTTACCTGTTTTAGCAATGCCGGGTGTTCGGGCCTATGCACGTGATAAAGGTGCTGACTTAACACAAATCTCCGGTAGTGGTAACCACGGTCAGGTCTTGAAGACTGACATCGACAGCTTCTTGGCTGGTGGTGGTGCAAAAGCCGCTGAAGCAGAGAAAACAACAGAACAACCTGCTGAAAAACAAAAGGCTCCTGCTACTCTTGTTTCAACTTCTACTGACTGGCCAGAGCATACTGAAAAGATGTCCGGGATCCGTTATGCTACAGCTAAAGCAATGACTCGTTCCAATGACAATGTACCGCATGTCCACATCTTTGATGAAGTTGTTGTTGATAAGATGTGGGATCACCGTAAGAAGTACAAAGAACTTGCTGCTTCTAAAGGTGTTCATTTAACATTCTTGGCCTATGTTACAAAAGCTCTTGCAGTTGTTTTGAAAGAATTCCCGATCTTCAACTCGCAAGTTGACATGGATAACAAGCAAAGCGTGTTTAAAGACTATATCAACATTGGAATTGCAACTGATACTGATCGTGGGCTTTTTGTTCCGAACGTTAAACATGCTGACCAACAAAGCTTATTCGACATTGCACGTTCGATCAGTGCTAATACAGAAAAAGCCAAAGACGGTAAGTTAAGTTCAGGTGACATGAGTCACACCGGAATTTCAATCACTAACATCGGTTCAGTCGGCGGTGGTTTCTTTACCCCAATTATCAACTTCCCAGAAGTTGCAATTCTAGGTATCGGTAAAATCAGCCCAGAACCAGTTGTTGTCGACGGTGAAGTTAAATCAGCCCGTGTCTTGAAGTTAACGATGGCTTTTGACCACCGTGTGATCGATGGTGCAACTGCTCAACGTGCAGTTAACCGTTTGAAAGAACTGCTGGGCGACCCAGAATTACTTTTGATGGAGGGATAATTAATATGGTAGTTGGAGATTTTGCAGAAGATTTAGAGACTGTTGTGATCGGTGCCGGCCCTGGCGGCTATGTTGCAGCGATCCACGCAGCCGAATTAGGACAAAAAGTTACCGTGATCGAACGCGAATTTATCGGCGGTGTTTGCTTAAATATTGGCTGTATCCCCTCTAAAGCCTTGATCGAAGCAGCTCATCACTATCAAAACGCTTTAGGTACAGCTGGCATGGGCATTACTACAAAAGATGTCCAAATCGATTTTGGTAAAACACAAGAATGGAAGAACTCTGTAGTCAACAAGCTGACAAGCGGAGTTTCCGGTCTCTTTAAGAAACATCATATCGATGTTTTGTGGGGAGAAGCATTTTTAAAAGACGACCATAGTTTGCGTGTGATCGGTAAAGATGATTCCGCTCAGACTTACAACTTCAAAAATTTGATCATAGCATCTGGCAGCCATCCAATTGAGATCCCTAACTTCAAATTTGAGGGTCGTGTGGTTGATTCAACTGGTGCTTTAGCACTCAAAGAAATTCCCCAAGAATTAATTGTGATTGGTGGCGGTTATATTGGAAGTGAACTTGCATCAGCTTATGCAGATTTTGGTTCACATGTAACTATCTTAGAAGGTATGGACTCGATCTTAGCTAATTATGAATCAGACATGGTCAAAGTTGTTCAGAAGAACATGACCGACCATAATGTCGATATTTATACTTCAGCCATGGCTCAAAAAGCAGAACAAGATGATAATTCTGTCACAGTAACTGCAAAGATCAATGGTGAAACTAAAGAAATCAAAGCCGATTATTGTATCGTGTCTGTTGGACGTAAACCTAACACGGTCGAAATGGGTCTTGAACAAGCGAAAGTTGAAACTGATGATCGTGGTTTGATCAAAGTTGACAACCAAGGCCGGACAAATGTCTCACACATTTTCGCTATCGGGGATGTCGTTGCCGGAGCTGCTTTGGCTCACAAAGCCAGCTATGAAGGTAAAGTTGCAGCCGAAGCCATTTCCGGAAAATCAAGCATTGTTGATTACCGGGCTATGCCAGCTGTTTGTTACACTGCCGAACAAATCGCCACAACCGGTTTAACTCTTGCAGAAGCTAAGGATCAAGGCTTAGACGTTAAGAAAGCACAGTTCCCATTTGCTGCAAATGGCCGTGCAATTTCAATGAATGCCACAAAAGGTTTTATTCGCTTAGTGTTTACTAAAGACGATGAACAAATCGTTGGAGCCCAAATCGTTGGAGCAAATGCTGCCGATCTAATCACCGAACTAACGTTAGCTATCGAATCAGGCGCAACTCTGGATGATGTTGCCTTGACTATCCATCCTCATCCTTCCTTAGCTGAAGGTATTATGGATGCAGCTGATGTTGGTCTAGGATTCCCAACCAACATTTAAAAATTGCACAATTCAATTTTTGATCCCCGTCACTGGGGATTTTTTTATGAATCATAACTGAAGTAAACAACAACTATTACTATATAAGTATTCTTGAATTAGAAAGGCATTAATGCTATCATGAAAACGTAATCATTAATGCTTGAACTTACATTCTTTACGCACACTGATAAATAAACACAGACCTGACAAGTACAAATTTAAATTATTTTAGTCAAGCAGCAGGTTTTGTGTAACAGAGAGGGAAATAACATGCAATATATCGCAATGAATACCAAAGATATTCGGACTAACCTGGCTACAGAACAGTATTTAATGAACAGTGGTAAAATGACACCGCCATTTATGCTGTTTTATATCGAAAAACCATGCATTATTGTCGGCCGTAACCAAAACACCATGGAAGAAATCGATCCAGAGTATTGTAGAAAACACAATATTACGATCACGCGGCGCCTATCTGGCGGCGGTGCTATGTACCAAGACCTTGGTAATATGTGTTTTAGTATGGTCATTCCAGCTAAAGATCAGGAATTTGGCGACTTTAAATCGATGGTACAGCCAGTTGTTGCCGGACTAAAAGAAATGGGTGCCACGAATATAGAAGTAACTGGGCGTAATGATATCGTATTAAACGGACGCAAGTTCTCTGGTAATGCAATGTATACTCGCGATGGTAAGACGTTCTCACATGGTACATGTATGTTTGACGTCGATACAGACGTGGTCGCAAGTGCTTTACGTGTCCCAAAGGATAAAATTGAATCTAAGGGCATTAAATCAGTCCGTTCACGGGTAATTAATATCAAACCATATTTGAAGGAAGAATATCAAAATATGGATACATTCCAATTACGTGAAGAATTGATCAAAAAGATTTGGAAAACTAATACTATTGAAGAAGCAGAAAAAAATTATGCTTACGTTTTAGACGATGAAGATAAAAAAGAGATCGCTAAACTTGAACAAGAGATCTACTATAACTGGGATTGGGTCTATGGTAAATCACCAAAATTCACTGTTCAACGCCGGAAACACTTTGCTGGCGGTACGATCGATGCGCGCTTTAACATTGAAAATGGTACGATCGAGAATGTCGTGATCTATGGCGACTTCTTCGGACCTGAAAACGTTGATGAATTACAAGATGAACTAAAGGGAACGAAGTACGCCCAAGAAAAAATCAAAGAAAAACTAAACGCACTTGACCTCTCACGCTTTTTCGCAGGAATCCCACAAGATGAAATTACCGAGCTGCTAAGTACACAACAATGATCCTGAAAGCTAATTAAGGACTGGTCCATTCTAATGATTAGAAAAGGCCAGTCCTTTTTGGTTTGTTAAATAAAGGATTCCCACTCTATGTCTCTAACTTCGCTATGGTAAAATAAAAATGGAAATTAATTTGTGTTTATGAGATGAGGATGAAAAATATGGCTGAAAATAAGGAGGTTCTTTGGACAGATATCCACCCAGAACCCGTAAAAAAAATAGCTGAACAACGTTTGACCAAACAATATTATGGTTTAGGAACAAAGATCACCCTAACGACTTTTGGTGCTACGACCGAAAATGATTTAGACGCGGCCAACGAATTGATCGTCCGTTATGAAGACCTCCTAACTGTTAACCGACCAGAATCAGAAGTTATGGCTGTCAATCATGCTGCGGGAAAAAAGCCAGTCCAAGTTTCAAATGGTGTCTACGATCTGATCAGAAAAGCCGTGGAGATCAGTCGGCAACATTTAGGCTTCAATGCTGCGATCGGGCCATTGGTAAAACTCTGGGACATCGGCTTTGATGACGCTCAATTACCAACAAAAGAGGAAATCAATGAACGTTTGCCTATCGTTGATCCTAACGAGATCGAATTAAATGACAAAGATCAAACAGTCTTTCTCAAGAAAGCTGGCATGAAGATCGACCTTGGCGGGATCGCTAAGGGTTATATTGCTGATCGAATTAAAGATCTTTGGGCAGCTCGCGGGATCAACAGTGGCATGATCGACCTCGGGGGCAATCTTCTGTTAGTCGGCAAACAACCCATACATGAAGATGGCCTATGGCGTGTGGGTGTTCAGGCCCCGAAAGATCAGCGCGGTCAGGCTGTGGCCGTTGTCAAGACGCCCGCTTCTTCCATTGTCACAAGCGGGATCTATGAGCGCCATTTGGATATCAATGGTAAAAGCTACCACCACATTTTGGATTCAAAGACGGGCTATCCTCGCAGCAATAACTTAGCCAGTGTTACTGTCTTTTCTAAATACTCGATCGATGGTGAGATCCACACAACTGAACTGTTCTTTGCTGGCGAACCGGTCACAGACTGGGGTAAAGACGATCCTGATCTTTACGGTGCTGTTTTTGTTACAAAGGATAACAAAATCTTAGTTAGCGGTTTAAATCCTAAAGATGTTAAAGTTATCGCGCCTGGTTTCGAATTATTATCATAATTTAAAAACAAAGAGCCAAGGAAAAAAACTTCCTTGACTCTTTTTGCTTATCCACTTTAGGCATTATTCGTCGAGAAGCACGCTTAGTACCTAACTTCGAAATGTCTCACTTTTCATCTTGATATTAATATTCGTCCAGTAAGCTGCGTAATATTTTGACGTTTTCTTTCAAACGCGCACCAATATCTGTATCAGCCACAGACTTTCTATGAACCTCATGGTTGACCACTCTTCTAGTAGAAACAATGTCCTTACCATTCACGATCGAGTCTTCTTTCGAAGTAAAAGGATGGTGCTCCACTAATTGCAAACCATATGAATTATATAAGAGTGTATAGCCTCCAAAACCCGTTGTCGGCTGATATGCCTTCGAATAGCCCCCATCGATAACTAACATCTTACCATTGGCCATAATGGCATCATGGCCTCTTTTAACAGGTGTGTGTCCATTGATCACATGTCCATCCTGAGGATCCAAACCAAATTCTTCTAACATACTATCAACGAATATTTCATTATGACGTAATCTGAAGTACGGATTACGAACTTCTTCATGACTAGCCTGATCTTTAATAAAATAACGTTCGAAAGTCGTCATGGCTTTTTTGCCGAACAATGGCGAGATCGGCCCCTGCCACAAATACCAGATCAGATCAGCTGCACTATAATCATTAGCACACGGATCATTATATGCATGTCGCACTTGTTGATCAAAGAAATCTACTAACTGCTTGCCGCGATACTCCTTGCCATGATACTTAAACGGCAAAAATTTGCCCTTTTCATTAACCGGCATGCAGCCGTGAAGCAGCAAATTGTCATTGTAACGCAAATACATGCTCCCCTTATTTACCAAAAATTCTAAGCGCTTCTGTAAGCTCTTAGATTCTACAAAGGAATGCAGTAAACTTTCCACAAGCTCTTGCTCTTCACTTGTTAATTTCCCCGGATCTTTCGGGTCGATCAAGTCAAAACAAGTATTAGTCAGCTGGTAGGTTTTACCTTGCAATTCAAGAGTATTATTGTCATAGTCGATTTTATTCAGCAGTGCACGATCATCCATCTGAAAGTCTGGTTCCCTGGCAATCGTTTGTACTTCCATCTTAAACTGCATGATTGCTACTGCTTGTTGGATCTGAGTCAACTGTAACTGTTCGCCGTCAAAATTAAATGAATCACCATCGACTAACTTAGGACGAAAAGCTGGATTGTCCGCATAATGTTCTTCCGCAAAGCGCGACAAATGCCGTAAGCTGATCCCATATGCATCTTCGATCGTAGCTAAGTTATTATAGCGTGCGCTGATCCGCAGCAAATTCAACATACATAATGCCGAGCCCGATGAAGCTCCGACCCATAACATATCATGATTTCCCCACTGAATATCAACCGAATGATAAGACATCAAACGTTCCATGATCAATTCTGGATGGTCACCGCGATCATAAATGTCACCTAAAACATGTAAATGGTCAACAACTAACTGCTGGATCGTATAGCAAGTTGCAATAATAAATTCATCAGTTACTCCCATTGACACTAAATTTTTCATTAACTGATCAATATAGCTGCGTTTATCAAATTCTTGCGGATCCGTATACAACAATTCTTCTGTGATATACGCGAAGTTTGGATCAAGTGCTTTACGAACCTTTGATCGTGTATATTTTGTTGAAACAAACTCCAATAATTCAACTAAGCGTTGGATCGTGTCCAAATACCATTGTTCTAACGCATCATCTTCATCTTGTTGCAGCTGCCGTTTCTTATATTCCAACTTTTCTTCCGGATAATAAATTAAAATCGCAAAATTTTGCAAGCGGCTGGGTGTCATTCTGCCGCCAAAAACATCCGTGATCTTATTTTTGATATTACCCGAACCATTACGCAAAATATGGTCAAAAGCGCTATACTCGCCATGTAGATCACTCACAAAATGCTCAGTTGCTTTTGGCAAATGTAAAATCGCCTCTAGGTTCATGATCTCAGTGATCACAGCCTCTTTAGTTGGAAATCTTTCTTCCATTATTTCACGTAAATACTGCTTTTCATTATCGTCTGCTCGTTTTTTAAATTGGTTTGGTTCATTAAGACCACTTGTCATTACAATTACCTCACAAAGTTAACGTGCTTAAGTTTTTGTATAAAGTCAATACAAATATGATATTACTTAATTTAAGCATTTTCAACCATTAAAAGTCAGTGTTTACTCAAAAATAATTATGTTATACTAATTATAGGTTATCCTTTTTCACAAGTTTTGAGTACTATTTTTAAAAATTGGTATAGTACATTTTGTCAAAAAGTTAATGCTCTACAAGCTGTTTATTGTCGCCTTAAAAGTGCCGCATAATAGGCGTCTAACGAAAAAACCATCAGGCTTATTTTTAAAACTTAAAGACACTGTATTCTTATATACATTTATGCTAAGATACATCAATGTGCGACTATTAATTTACAATAAATTATTTTAGAAATCGCATTTTTATCGGCAAAATTGCGTTATATTTTAGGTAACCAACTAATTTAAAGCTCAGAAAGGTGTTTTAAATTTGAAAAACAACAAAAAATTTTGGCTGCTAGTCACCTTAGTCGTGATCGCGGCTGTCTGTGGCGGCTATTATGGCTGGCATACTACACACTTTGCAAAAAATACCGTTGTTCAAGGTGTTAATATCGGTAAGTTATCCTATAAAAATGCTGACTCAAAAATCAGCTCGGAACTTAAGGAACCCGAATTCACGCTTAAAGACCCACAGACCAAAGAAATAATCTACCAAGGTAAATTAAAAATAGCTGCTAGTCATGCTTACCGTGATGAGTTAAAAAACTTGCTTCATCAGCGACGGACTCACCCCTTCTCAACCAAACCAGAAGCTGCAAAAAAGGCTAGCATTTATGACAAAAAAGCTGCTGTTGACAATTTGAACTCCCAAAAAGCACAAATTACTCAAGCGATCGCACAAGCGAACCAAAAGCGAACGGCACCGCAAAATGCTCAGATCACTTTAGCCAATGGTCAAGCAACTTTTAAAAAAGCTGTTTCTGGCAACCAGATCGATCCAACTGCTACTATCAATAATTTAGCAAAACAACTCGATCCTAATAATGAACCTAAGCAGAACGTTTCAATTATTTTAAAAAAGCCAACTTGGTATGGTGAAGATGAATACCAAAAAATCACCAAAATTCTAAAACAGAATTTCAAATATACTGTCATGGGCAAAACAGAAACTACGCCTGTAAAAAATGTTTTAACTGAGGGAACGATCAACGAAAGCGGATCAAATTTAAACATGAATCCAAGTTACAATTATATCCGCAATTTAAATCAAAAGTATTCCTTATCTGGGTCACAGAAAACAGATTTTAGTACTGCTCAAGGTCAGAATGTTTCTTTTGATAATTCCCAAGGAACTTTAGGCTGGAAGATTCAAGAATACAACGAAGGCCGCTATTTGCAAGGACAATTATTAGCTGGCAAGTTGACCATTCCTGCTAAAAATATCGATAATTCCGACCAAAAATTTGATAAATCTGACTTAGATGCTATCAAAAATCAAAATCATATCGAAGTAGATCTGACTAATGAACAACTTTATTTGGTGGAAAATAATAAAGTTGTCCAAACGGCACCTGTCAACACGGGGTCACCAAAAGTCAATATCGCAACTCCGACAGGTTACTACTATATTAAATGGCGCAAGGCCCCGATGACCATGCGGGGAACTGAAAAAGACGGTACCAAATACAGCTCCTATGTTCCGCAGGCGATGGACCTAACTGATGATGGAATTTTTATTCATTCAGCCCCTTGGGTCTCAAAAACCATCCTAGGAAACCCCTCAGCCCGCTATGACCATGGCTCAAACGGTTGTATCAACGTTGCTCCTGCTGATATGGAAAAACTATTTGACCGCAGTCATCAGGGAATGCCAGTGATCATATATGGCGATGGTTTGGCATCCTAATCAATAACTTGATTCATCACATTCTTTGAATAAAACTGACTGATACAACGTTGAAAAACACGTTGTATCAGTCAGTTTTTTTGTTAAGTGCACAACTTTTGCAAAACTATTGTATCCTTGAGGTTTTTTCGTCAGTAATTCAAATAGAAAGTTACCACCATCAACGGACTCACTGAGCAATCTCACAATATGAATTTTCGTTATTTTAAAAGCAGCTAAAATTTGGACTACTAACATTTAGCCCTATTTCTTTATTTCTACATAAATAAAATCTGCAACCTCTTTACTCACCATGATCTTCTTACTATTAATTGTTGTTAACACAAAAAGATTAAAGTCATGATCATATTTTTCCACTTTTAATTCTTCATTTAGGTTTAAAGCTAGCTCTGAAAAATATATTACCATACGCGTGGTGCTAGTTCGTAACATTCAA
>NZ_AZFI01000400.1 GCF_001435755.1 Ligilactobacillus acidipiscis DSM 15836
AATTAACCGATAGTAACCGATTTAAACAGTACCTCAATACCTTGGCTAAATTCCATCATTATAGCGCCAGAAACATTGATTTAATTTATGCGCAAAATCCTCAAGCTACTCAAGTCGCCGGTTTTAAGCAATGGCAGACGGCTTTTAACCGCACCGTCAACCGGGGCGCAAAAGCGATTCGGATTGCGGCCCCGATTATTAAGAAGTTAACACCAGCCGAGCAAAAGCGACTTGATACCACCGATGAACGCGCCATTGTCGGTTACCGTTATCTACCCGTCTTTGACGTGTCACAAACTAGCGGTGAGCCAGTTTTAA
>NZ_AZFI01000401.1 GCF_001435755.1 Ligilactobacillus acidipiscis DSM 15836
AAATGACTAGCTCGCAATTTATACCAAATTATGCCCGCATGATGCTCAGTGTCCTCGCTTATAATTTAGTCAGCTTGATGCGCCAATTGTTGCCTGCACAACATCAGCGATTACAGGTTACAAACTTGCGCTTATGGCTGTTTAAAGTAGCGGGTAAGCTGGTGACCAGCGGCCGGCAACTTTATCTAAAATTAAGTCGCCACCACGTCTATCAGGATTTGTTTTATCAACTGTTAGCTCGAATCCAAGCGCTACAGTGGGGCTAGCTCAGTACGATAAATCAAAAAAAGGCCGTTCGACCAAGGGGCAAGTACGCC
>NZ_AZFI01000402.1 GCF_001435755.1 Ligilactobacillus acidipiscis DSM 15836
CGGAGCTCGACTACTAAAACAGAGCGGAGCAGCTCGCTTAGAAGATGAGCACTAGCGGACTTTAGCGCCATATTGCGCTTTTCGCAATGTGGTGATGAAGTTAGCTAGGCACAATCTTCTGAGCTGCAAAGCTCGACTAAAAAAACAGAGCGGAGAAATTCGGGAGACAACGAGCATCATCGGGCTCGGAACTTATAGTGCGTTCTGTGCACTGTAAGTTCCGAGTTGGATAAGCGGAGTTGTCTGAATTTCGGAGCTCGACTACTAAAACAGGGTGAAGTGAGCCGGGAGAAAGTGAGCACTAATGGACTTAGG
>NZ_AZFI01000403.1 GCF_001435755.1 Ligilactobacillus acidipiscis DSM 15836
AATCTGCAAACACCGCAAAAAGAAACGACACCACCGGTGCCCTTTACCGAAGGTACCTTAATTACGGCAATGAAGACGGCCGGTAAAACACTTGATGATGAAGAAGCCCAAGCGATTCTTAAAGATGTGCAAGGCATTGGAACGAGCGCAACCCGGGCAAATGTGCTGGAAGTGTTAAAGAAGCGCGGCTATTTAGTTACTGAAAAGAACAAGCTCCACGTCAGTGAAGCGGGGATTACTTTATGTAAAGCGGTTGAACTCGAACCCTTGTTAACTAGCCCAGAGATGACAGCAAAATGGGAGCAAGCGTTACA
>NZ_AZFI01000404.1 GCF_001435755.1 Ligilactobacillus acidipiscis DSM 15836
AGAAATAAAAAAGCCATTTGTGGTAGACTTTTGAATATCCCTAATCAAAAGAGAGGTAACCACAAATGACTTATAAACATCTTACCACACGTGAATTAACCTTTATATATAATTTTTGGAAACAAGATATTAAAGCCTATCATGCCGCTAAAGCTCTTAAACGTTCCAGCGAAACCGTTTATCGTGTTTACCGGTTTCTAGATGCTGGTAATTCAATTAGTCAATTTCAAGAAAATCATCGAGTTAATAAAACTCATTGCGGTCGAAAAGCAATTGAATTACCAGAAGATGAAACCAAATACATTAAGCAGAA
>NZ_AZFI01000405.1 GCF_001435755.1 Ligilactobacillus acidipiscis DSM 15836
GGGACTGGGACAAAACGTTTCCAGTTTAATAAAAATAACACGGAATTTTCTGATTTTGGAAAATTTCGTGTTATTTCTTTGTGCTGATTTTTTCTCTGTTTTAAAGAAATAATTTAGCTGCTTAAACTTGGCCATTTTGGTCAAGTTCAGTGCCATTAACATCAATCCAAGTTCGTTTGAAACTGCTGCTTGCCCGCGAACATGAACTCGATGGAATGCAAAATTATCTTTTAGATTTCCGAAAACTGATTCAACATCTATTTTTCGCTGTTCATAAATGTCTTTCAGTTCAGGATCTGAAAGTTTTTCTTTA
>NZ_AZFI01000406.1 GCF_001435755.1 Ligilactobacillus acidipiscis DSM 15836
GCGTACCCAAACCAAGCGCACCGATCATCGATGCAATAACGACCATGGAAAGTCCAAGCATCATTGTCTGGTTGACACCGGACATGATCGTTGTCTTAGCCATCGGTAATTGTAGTCCGATCAGTTTTTGCCAGCTAGTCGAACCGAATGAATCGGCAGCTTCGATCAAGTCTGCTGGGACCTGACGGATACCCAAGCTGGTCATCCGTACTGTCGGCGGCATTGCGAAGATCACAGATGCCAAGACACCAGGGACCATCCCGATACCAAAGAAGGCCACGGCTGGGATCAGGTAAACAAAGGCTGGCAGAG
>NZ_AZFI01000407.1 GCF_001435755.1 Ligilactobacillus acidipiscis DSM 15836
TGTAAGAAGTGGGCTTGCGCCCCCCTCTTAATTCCCCCTTGGGGCAAAAATCGGCTGTTCTTTTGCCCCAATTTTTGCAAAAAATGAAGTGCTTTTTAGCACACAAAAAGCCCCCAGAAAAACTGAGAACCCTTGTGATCATTTCCGTTTAGTTATGTTATATACTGCGATACACAGCAAAATAAAACAGCCAACAGGAAATGAGATTGTGATAGAGATGTTATTAGGGTTGCTTTCTAGTCGACTTGGAGCGATTACTAAGTTTGAAAGTGACCGCGAATGACATTCGGCCTCCTGGTAGAGCAT
>NZ_AZFI01000408.1 GCF_001435755.1 Ligilactobacillus acidipiscis DSM 15836
CGCTGAATTCCGCGCAGCGAAAAAAAGAGCCGGTACCCATGCAGGGGTACCGGCTCTTGTGCTGTCTATGCACGATATTCTTTCGTTCCGCAAGCTCATTATAGCATGCTCCTAAAAGTAGAGCAATTTCTAGGTTTACTTACTATAACATGACTAAAACTAGCTTTAATAAAAGCTAGTTTAGCGTATCAGAAGTTTCTTTTTAGCATAACTGAGACTTTAATTTATTAAATCAACTGGTTTATTGCAAATAAGGTTAAGGCAGGATTCAAAATTATTTGTTTTTTAAATCATCTATCGTATTT
>NZ_AZFI01000409.1 GCF_001435755.1 Ligilactobacillus acidipiscis DSM 15836
CAGCTGCCTGCCCGAAAACTATCACAAAACTAGCCGAAGTTCAGGATGTCAAAGCGAACGCGCGCATCTCTCAAGCGGTTAAATACCAAGCTGTTTCCAAGTTAGGTCAGAATATTTCACAAAAAGATATTGCCACTGATTTTTGTATTTCAAGCATGACGGTAATGCGTTTCGCGCAAGGCGTCTCGACTTACCTGAAACCAAATCAGCACTATTTACCGCAAAACATTGCCTTTGATGACTTTAAATCGGGCAACTTTTCTCAAAGCGGTATGAGTATCATTGTCATGGACATTGCGACAC
>NZ_AZFI01000041.1 GCF_001435755.1 Ligilactobacillus acidipiscis DSM 15836
ATTTTATGACGAACTAGCACCACGCGTATTATAACTTATGTTAGTAAAGTGAGATAAAATACTGTACAAATTATGATAATCTTTAATTTGCAAAGGGTGTATATTTTAATTCTTACTTCAGCCTATGCTATGATAAAGCCAGGTAAATTTAACAAAAGGAAGTGGTAAAATGGCTCAGCAAAAAGAAGAACTGCGACGGGGAGGAGGCCAACATTTTGTTCAAAATAAACCGCCTTCATATGGTCTTAGTCAGCTGATCACATTCTTCTTGTCGGTGACATTGATGTGTAGCTTACTGGGGATAATAGCCAAGAATTCTTTTCTAGACAAGAGCTTTACCACAAAAGAATTGGTGACCACTGAGAATGTCTCTGCTTTGCACAAGGGATTGTCTGCTTCTGTAAACTCGTTTATTACTTCGGATGCAGGATTTCGATTAGATGGCGATCTTGTTACAAAAAAGCAGGTCAAAGAAGACCTGAACGAAGCGATCAATAACGTGTATGCAGGGCAAAATGAATTATTGGCGCCATCTAAAATAGTTGGTCAGATAACAGATAATTTTATGACCCAGGCACGTAAGCAGGGAGTTTCGACACAGTCTGAAGATTTTTTGAGTTATAAAAGTAACTTTGTTGCCCAAGTTGAAACGGCAATAAATAATCAAATCAATAATTCTTTGTTACAAAAAGGCAGCAGTTTTTTGCAAAAAGCACAACATATTTTTCACAATATGTATTTATGGGGCATAATTTTAAGTCTCATTTTGGCGGTGTTACTACTTATTCAAACAAGGTCCTTTTTCAGGTTTTCACATTATACGGGAATCGCATTCCTTTTAGTGGGCTTGCTAGTGTGGTTGTTGGTGGAGTTAACTAAAGTCAGCGGCATGGTCGATAATTTTGCTGCTTCAGTTGGAATGTATCGGTCATTTATAGTTGATTATGGGACGGCCGTGATCTCAACTCTCGATCATTATGCCAGACTATATGGATATATCGGCATATTCTTGTTAGGTGTTGCTTTAGTAGGGAGACTTATTTTGAAAAATAATTTTTGATTTGAGATGAAGTAGTTAAAATTGTCAAAATTCTGCTATAATAAAAAGTAATGCCCTTAAATCGGTTCGTTCAATAAGCGATTTGGCAGTAACATTATTTTGAAGCGAAAGGGACTAGTTCATGAAATTTACATGGCAAAAAGATGATCAAGGCGAAGAAACTGTTAAGACATTTTTGGCGCGACATGGCGTAAGTCATCGCATGTTTCGGACTATCAAACATGATCAGGGAAAAGTATTGGTAGATCATCGAAGTCAAAGATTAGGTCATCTGCTGATAGATCCATGTGCTGTAACTTTAATATTAGCCCCAGAAAAACCTGATCCTGGGGTCCCGCCTAGTGACGGCCAGTTGAATGTGTTGTATGAAGATACAAATTGGCTGGTGATCGATAAACAAGCGGGCTTAAATAGTGTGCCTGGACCAAATAATCGTAGTGATACTTTGGTCAATCGAGTCAAGGGATATTTGCTTAGTCAAAATGCCAAGGATCTAGTACCTCACGTTTTAACTCGTTTGGACAGATTTACAAGTGGTTTGACTTTAGTTGCTAAACACCGCTTTGCACAGGGGTTGATCAATAAGCAAATGGAAGATCATAGTGTTGTTAAGAAATATGTGGCACTGGTTGAAGGGCACGTTGAAAAACAGCATGATCTGATAGACCTTCCTTTGCGTCAGTCTGCTGGCAGCTTTGCCCAAGAGGTTAATGAGGCAGGAAAGTCAGCCAGAACTGAATACTGGGTCTTAGAAAATTTTGGCTCTCTTGCAACACTTGTGGAAGTTCAGCTTCATACCGGACGAACCCACCAGATCCGTGCCCATTTTAGTTATCTGGGTCATCCATTAGTGGGTGATGAACTTTATGGTGGACAGTGTGATGAATTTGGAATGAGAAGGCAAGCTTTACACGCGGCAAAGTTAGTCTTTGTTGATCCATTTACTAATAAAAAATTAAAATATGAAAGCCGCTTGCCCCAAGATCTCGCTGACACGCTCAAATATTTGCGCAATGAAAAAAGTCAGTGAATCTTTTGGCCAGGTGGAATCGGTAAATTAATACATGAGGTGAATAATTTGACCCCTAAAAAAGAGGATTATTTAAAAATTATATTTGAACTTGGTGGCAAACAGCGTAAGGTCAGCAACAAACAGATTTCGCTAAGCCTAAACGTGGCAGCTGGTTCGGTCACAGAAATGGTTACTAAATTAGTCAGTGAAGGATTAGTGATCCATACACCATACGCAGGGATCTCACTAACTGCTGATGGGATCGAGGTTGCTGAAAATTTGATTCGGCGTCACCGTTTATGGGAAACGTTTTTAGTTGATAAATTAAATTACAAGCTGCAAGATGTTCATGATGATGCAGAAGTCTTGGAACATGCGACTAGTGATAACTTAGTAAAGCATTTAGATGACTTTTTGGGACACCCCAAGAACTGTCCGCATGGGGGAATGATCCCAAGTATCGATGGCGATTATGCCGAAGAAAGTTATGATTTGTTAGCTGATGCAGAAACAGGCTCAACAAAAGTTGTCGACCGTTTCGTTGATAATCATGAGTTATTGACGTATCTTGGTGAAATCAAACTAAACATCGGTGATAAGTTTACTGTTGTGGAGCATGTTCCCTTTGAAGGCCCAATCAAGGTCAAACTTGTTGATACAGGAAAAGAAGTCAGCATCAGTTACAATGCGGCTCATTATATTTTTGTAAATTAGTTGAAATTAGCTGTATCAATTATTATTAGTCTGTGTTATAATTCTTTATGTAGTTTGAATAGGTTTTTTTGGTAAGGATGTTTCACGATTTCCTCCATAAANCCGACTAGAATTACAATATACGTGCCGAAAGGCGCAACAAGGAGGATCCATTATAATGGAACAAGGAACAGTAAAATGGTTTAATGCAGACAAGGGTTATGGCTTTATCACACGCGAAGACGGCAGCGATGTATTCGTACATTTCTCAGCTGTCCAAGGCGACGGCTTCAAGACTTTGGACGAAGGTCAACATGTAACTTTTGATGTTGAAGACAGCGACCGTGGCCCACAAGCAGCTAACGTTGTTAAAGACTAATTAAAAATTAAAATTAAAAGCAAGCCCTTGTGAGCTTGCTTTTTTTGTGTCTGCAAAAAGAAGAGCTTCATTTTCTGTAAAGTTACAGTCCCAGCAATTTTTTTAATTTGAGGGGAATGCTGCTTTGCTTGTTAACGAAGCTCCTTATTTGTTTATTATTTTAATTGACATTTATTTCGTCACTGGAACTTAAAGTGCTTCCTGTTTGGTCTGGAGACAAATCAAGCGCCTTTCTGAGCAGATCGGTAATACGCTGCTTTTCACTTTCATCTGGAACTTCAAATGATTGACCAGAGATCATGCTTGATTGGCCTTGTAAGTGAGTTGAATTCATATGATGAGTTGCCTTACGGTATTTTGCGGCTAACAGTAACATATCATTAAAACTCAGGTCAGTTGTCATTTGTTTAGAAACAGTGTTCAAAAATTTTTCATTTAAAAGATTCTCAACTTGAGTGGCTTCCATCGCGACAGACATTAAGACTTGACGCTGACGTTCCTGTCGTCCATAGTCGCCTTGTGGATCAGAATAACGCATTCTGACATATGCTAGTGCTTTTTTTCCATTCATATGTGTTTTTTGACCCTTTGTAAATGAATAACCGCCATAAGAAAATGTTAAAGTAGGAGAAACATCTACTCCGACAACTGCATTGATCAAGTTTTCGAGCCCGCCCATGTTGATCGTAGCGTAATAATCGATCGGCACGTTTAAGTATTTTTGCACTGTGCGGACAGCCGATGCAGAACCGTCATAAGCATAAGCTGCGTTTAGTTTGGCAGGATAATCACTTTCATGCCCATAAACTGCTACTTTAGTGTCGCGCGGAAGACTGACCAAAGTCATTGCTTCACTCTTGGGATTTAAAACTGCTAAGACTAAAGTATCAGTTCGGCCCTTATAAGTTCTCCCTAAAGCCCCAGTGTCAGTTCCCATCAATAAAAGCGAGATCGGTCGGCCTTGTTTGAGGGCAGCTTGTGTGTCTCGGGCTTTTTGGACGCCGGTTTCTTTGTGGATCGTATTGATCGTGGAGTGAGCCGTTCGATATTTCTGATAAATGTAGTGACCACCAGCTAACAAAACGACCACAAAAAATAATAGGAACCAAAAAAAACAGCCCTTTAAACGGTGATGAGGCGTCTGATGTCTTCTTTGCAAGGGTTCATCAGTTTGCATTTCTTCATCTCTAAATGAAGAGTCGGCTTGAGTATATTGCGATCTGCGTTGTGGCATAAAAAATCCTCCTGAAAATTACAAAGCCAAAGAAAAAACACTGTTCACCCACACTGAAAATGGCCTTTGATCACAGTTAATTTCTCAAAGTTCAGGACCTTGTATGTATTTAAGACAGTTAGCTACAGGAAAAATGTTGCTAACTTGAATAGCATAAATTCTTAAATGTTAACATACAAGGTATTATACTGCATATTTGGTAAAATTTAAAAATGGTTTTATTTTGACAGAATAATTATTAAGTATTTACGGCTAGACTACATATTTTAGCAACTAAGCTCTTTACTAAACATGATATAATGTGAAAGTATTGCATGATTTAAATGATTTGTTTACCTCTGATCTTGTAATGAATAAGCACATGGTTATTGCTAGATAAATTTTTTGATCGGAACACGCTGTAGAAAGGATGTCAAAATTAGCAATGTTTTATTGCCAAAAGTGCGGAAAAAAGAATGAATTAAAAGAAGAGCGTTGTTCGTTTTGTGGAACTAAGCAAGAAGTCGGCTCAAGTGAAGTTGAGATGAAAAAGTGCAAGCGGTGTGACAAAGAAATCCCGGTCTCTTCCAACTATTGCTACTATTGCGGCCAAGATCAGGCAGAAATTTTATTAAAAAATTTGGACGAACCTGCTGAAAAGAAAGAAAAAATCGCAGAAAAAAAAGAAAAACAGGAGGTCCCGACGATCGACATCAGCGATCCCAAAAAATTAAAAGAGTTTATCAAGATGGCTGAAAAAGAAGGCATAGAGGTTCATGTCTTGGGCAAAAATGAATCATTACGGCCAGGTATTGTTCCTTCAACGAGACTGTTTCTAAAAGATTGGATCAATGTTAACAAAAGGATGGGACGTGCTGATTTTTGGTATGGGCTGTTAGGAACGTTTTTATTGTCGATCCCAGCTGGGATCATGATCAGCTTGCTTGCTTCCTTGTTCGCTTCTATGGGGTCAGGTTCAGTAGAAAATATTTATCTACTTGGTGTTGCAGCTTGGATAGCGTTTTTCTACGTTGCGCTATTAACGGCAGAAGTTAGACGTCTGCATGATATTGAATTGCCTGGTTACCTTGCACTTTTGCTCTTTATTCCAGGTGGTGATCTAATAGCATTTATTATCGCAGCGATGCCACAACGACGTACTAAATCAACATATACATTTGAAGATCCTAGGAAAAAGAATAAAAATAAGCATGACAAATAAAATGCCAGTCAACATTTTAACTAGTTTTGTGAACAAAGCCAACTTTCTTGGAAACAAAAGGAGCTAAGTATGATGGAAACTCGAAGATTGATACTGCGCCAATTTCAAAAAAAAGATTGGCAAGATGTATTGGAGTATGGTTCGCAAGAACAGGTGGCAAAACGAGCTAATTTTACTCCTTTGCGCACAAAAAGGGATGCCTTTTCTTTTGAAAGAGTGCTTTTCCGCGATGGGGTTTTAGCACTGGAAGAAAAAAGCTCAGCTAAAGTGATCGGTAATATCGGCGCTTTTGAAATCATCAAAGCCGATGGGCTAGTTGAAAAAAATGGCCGGGAAGTTGGATATGCTTTAAATCAAGATTTTTGGGGACAGGGCTTCATGACTGAAGCTTTAGCTGCGTTGTGCAAGTTGGAAAGAAGTAAAAAAACTAGTTTCTTACAGGCACGAGTGTATGCAGATAATTTAGCATCTCAGAAAGTCTTGCAAAAAAATGGTTTTAAATTTCAGGGGGATAGAGAGGTTTTTGATGTTTTTCAATCGAACAAAAAAATCTTGGAGTTGTTTTATGTTAAGATGTTAGTTCAAAAGGAAGAAAGGTTTTGAGATAATGCAATTGACGAAAGGTTTTGAGCAAGCCGCATGTATCGTTGCTTTACTGGCCACACAAAAAAGGGACATTCCAGTTTCTTCGGGCGTCATTAATGAAACTTTAGGCGGATCTGCTACTTACTTGCATAAAATTATGCGCAAACTTGTGGTGGGTGGTTTGATCACATCTGTTTCTGGAAACAGCGGTGGTTTTTCATTAGCGAAAGAACCGGAAGATATTACGTTATTGGAGGTTTATCATGCGACTGAAGGACAGGTCGACACTTTCCCTGATCTTGGTTTTTTTGTGCGAGCCTTTAAGGACTTTCCTTCAATAGCTACTCAGGCTGATAGTGCGATCACGGATGTTTTCCATAAAGCTGATCGGCGGTGGTCTGATTATATTGAAAATGTGACTGTCCAAGATATTTTATGGCAGACCTTTAAGGTCGATCAGATACCTTTGGTTGATTGGAATAATTTGACTGAAGAAGATATCAATAAATTGAATTAAATTTTGCAGGATCGAACCTAAATATTTTAAGCAATAAAAGGAGTATGAAAATGACAGACAAGAAAGATAAAAACAAGAAGTATTATGGTGCTGATGCAGTGGTTGATAGTTTGATCAACCATGATGTTAAGTATGTTTTTGGAATACCTGGTGCGAAAATTGACCGTATCTTTGAAAAGCTTGATCATCCGACTGATAAAAATGCACCGCAATTTGTTTTGACACGACACGAACAAAATGCTGCTTTTATGGCGGCAGGTATTGGACGGATCACTGGACATCCTGGTGTTGTGATCACTACTTCAGGACCAGGGGCGTCTAATTTAGCTACGGGTTTGGCAACAGCGACTACAGAAGGTGACCCGGTCTTAGCTTTGTCTGGACAGGTGCAAAGAACTGACCTTTTGCGTCAGACTCATCAAAGTATGGATAATACTTCTGTATTTACGGGTATTACTAAGTATGATGCTGAAGTTCAAGACCCGGATAATATTTCGGAAGTTATCGCTAATGCTTATCAAGAAGCAGAAGCATCTAAACAGGGGGCAAGCTTTGTTTCGATCCCACAAGATGTGACGGATAGTGAAGTGAAGACTGATGTTTTGGCACCGATCCCTTCACCGATCTTAGGACCTGCCAGCCCGATCGAATCAACATTGTTAGCTGCGCGGATCAAAAAAGCTAAATTACCGGTCCTGTTGGTGGGGATGCGCGCTTCAGACCCACGTACCACCGATGCGATCCGCAACTTAGTGCGTGATACTCATTTGCCAGTCGTAGAAACTTTCCAGGGCGCTGGGATCATTTCACGTGAACTAGAAGACGACTTTTTTGGCCGAGTAGGTCTATTCCGCAACCAGCCAGGGGATAAACTTCTTAAAGAAAGTGATCTTGTGATAGCGATCGGATATGACCCAGTCGAGTATGAACCGCGTAACTGGAATACCAATCCTGATAGAAGTATCGTTGTGATAGATTCGATGCGTGCACAATTGGATAAAAACTTCCAACCGCAACGGGAGTTGGTCGGCGACATTTCACAGACTTTGGAGTTTTTATTACCATACATGAAAGGCTTTAATTTACCTGAACAGTCCCTGCCTTTCTTGGCAAAATTACGTGACCAATTGAAGTTAAGAGATGAGCCGCCAGCATTAGAGGACGGGCAAGTACGCTCCCATCCGCTCTCTGTGATCCATGCTTTACAAGCGCGGGTCTCGGATGAAATGACGGTCACTGTTGATGTCGGGAGTTTCTATATCTGGATGGCAAGACATTTCCGCAGTTACAATCCGCGTCATTTACTCTTCAGTAATGGGATGCAGACTTTAGGAGTCGCATTGCCATGGGCTATCTCAGCAGCTTTAGTTCGTCCCGAAACTAAGATCGTTTCAGTTTCTGGCGATGGTGGTTTCTTGTTTTCCGCCCAAGATCTTGAAACAGCGGTTCGGTTGCATTTAAATATTGTGCATATCATCTGGAACGATGGTAATTATGACATGGTAAAATTCCAAGAAGAAATGAAGTATGGCACTTCTGCCGCTGTCAAATTCGGGCCGGTAGACTTTGTCAAATATGCTGAAAGTTTTGGTGCGGCTGGATTAAGGGTCAATAAAGCGGCTGATTTAAGCAAAGTACTAGATCAGGCCTTTAAGACAGACGGTCCAGTTGTGGTTGACATTCCAGTCGACTATAGTTTTAACCAAGAACTTGGTAAGCAGTTATTGGACGATCAATTACGTTAGTCTGGAGAAAACATTTAACAGGTTATAAACAGTTTTAAGAGGGGGATTTATTTTGGTAAAAAATTATTCCAAATTATATCAACATGGCACATTAGCCACATTGGTTCCAGGTTTGTTTGAAGGGACTTTTCCTATCGGCAAGCTCTTAAAAAATGGAGATACGGGTATTGGGACAGCCACAGGGTTAGGCGGAGAGATGGTCGTTTTGGAAGGGACGCCATATTTGGTCAAAAGTGATGGTAAAATCGCTACTTTGCCTGACGAAACCATGGTCCCATTTGCGACTGTGCATTTTGACGATAAAAATGCAGAAAAAATCAAAGTCAATGACCTTAACGAGGCTGACTTAGGCGAAAAAATATTTCATAAAAATGCATTAGAAAATGTCTTTTTCGCTGTGAAGATCACGGGCAACTTTTCCCATGTTAAAACACGAGCCGTAGCTGCACAAAAACGACCTTATCCAACTTTGGCAGAAGTTGCAGATAAGCAGGCGATTTTTGAGGAGGATAATAGTCAAGGGACCGTGATCGGGTATTTTTCACCTGAACTTTTCCAAGGCATGGCTTCGGCCGGCTTTCACTTGCATTATTTGAATGATAACAAAACGATGGGTGGACATTTGCTTGACTTCACAGTCAGTGAAGGATCATTGGCTATTCAGCCTTTTGCTAGTGTGGAACAACATTTCCCTCTTGAAGATCAAGAATTTATGCAACATAATTTTGAATTGAGTAAAATGGATTCTGAAATCAGACATTCTGAATCTTAAGTTGATTTCATGGTGTTTAGCAGCCAATAATGTAGTTCAAAAATGCAAAATCAGTATAATACCTAAAATATTTTATTTGTTATTTAAACATTTTTAGTCTTATAATATGCAATATCGAAAAGAGGTCGCGGGTTTCAATAGTAAGATGACTTAGTTGGGAAAAAGACGGAGGTCATGTGAAAGGGGAGCCTGCCGAAGGTACCAGTGATTTTCCGCGCTGGTAGCTGGGGCCCTGCATAAGATGCTGGGAACTGTCGTGGAGGAATACTTCCACGGGGCGCTATCGAGATGTTATTTGCCGTTTTTACGGGATGATTATTGATAGGATATCGGGTGGCGCGGTTTTCGATTATGAAAACCGCGCCTTTTTGTTATTTTATTATTTTCTTGGTCGCCTCTTCGAATGAAAAATTTTATTTGGAGGGAACTATTTTGATGGAACAGGATGTTTCAAAGGGTCATGATGGTCAGCAGACAACTGAACCAAAAGAAGGAGCTAATGGAATTAAAAGGTCATTGAAAACAAGACATGTTTCGATGATTGCTTTAGGTGGTAGTATTGGGACTGGTTTATTTGTTGCCAGTGGGTCGGCGATCTCAACGGCTGGCCCCGGCGGTGCTTTGCTTGCATATGCCGGTATTGGTCTGATGGTGTATTTTTTGATGACATCTTTAGGTGAAATGGCAACCTATTTACCAGTGACTGGTTCTTTTGCGACATATGCAAGGCGGTTCGTAGATCCTGCAATGGGATTTGCGATGGGCTGGAATTATTGGTTTAACTGGGCGATCACACTCACTGTTGATATTTCGACAGTGGGATTGGTTTTTAAGTTTTGGTTTCCGCATGTTCCAAGTTGGACTTTTAGTCTGGTTGCTTTAGTACTTATTTTCATTATCAATGCTTTATCAGTTAATTCTTTTGGAGAGGCTGAGTATTGGATGGCCTTGATCAAAGTAGTCACGGTCATAGTTTTCTTGGTGATCGGGTTTTTAACGATTTTTGGGATCATGGATGGTCATGCTGCTTACTTGGATAACTTTGTTTACAAGAAGGCTCCTTTTGTCGGCGGGATACCGTCAATACTTTCAGTCTTTGTTGTGGCTGGTTTCTCTTTCCAAGGAACGGAATTGATCGGTATTACTGCCGGTGAATCTGAGAATCCGGGAGAAAGTATTCCTAAGGCAGTTAAGCAGGTCTTTTTGCGGATCATCTTGTTTTATATCCTGTCAATTTTTGTTATTGCGGCTTTAATCCCGTATACAAGTCCTAATTTATTAGGTTCTGATGCAGCCGATGTTACGATCAGTCCATTTACGTTAGTTTTTCGTCGTGCTGGACTGGCTGCTGCAGCAGGTGTCATGAATGCCGTTATCTTAACGTCTGTGTTATCTGCTGCAAATTCAGGGATGTATGCTTCAACCAGAATGTTGTTTTCTTTAGGGGTTTCAGGTAATGCACCGAAGATCTTTAAGCGGGTCAATACACGCGGCATACCAATGCCTGCTTTGATAGGAACGGCCGCTGTTGGGCTGATCACATTTTCGACAAGTATTTTTGGAGATCATATTTATAATTTTCTTGTTAGTGCTAGTGGACTAAGCGGTTTTATTGCTTGGGTCGGGATAGCATTATCACATTACCGTTTTAGAAGAGCATTTAAGGCTCAGGGACATGATCTGTCTGAGTTGCAATATCATGCAAAATGGTTCCCGCTTGGGCCAATTTTGGCGCTGGTCTTATGTATACTGGTGATCATTGGGCAAGACCTGCATTCTTTTGCCGATTTTGACTGGCAAGCAATTTTATTTTCATATATGTCAGTACCCTTGTTTTTAGTTTTATATATTTACTATAAAGTCAAGCATAAGACTAAACTGATCCCGTTAGAGGAAGTTGATTTGACACCGCATGATATGAATGCCGAAAAAAAAGCTAAGAAAGCTTGAACTTTTTCAAACTTTCGCTTATATTTAAGTTAATCAAATAAATAAACGTCATGGTACATCTTAAGTAGGTATTAAAGAGACACAGTGGTTGGTGGAAACTGTGAAGCTGAAATTCCAATGTATTTTTCGATGGGCAGGTAATGCTGCACGGGAGACCGTTATTTTGTAGAGTGCGAATTTAATATTCGAACTTGGGTGGTACCGCGAAAAGCAAGTCTTTCGTCCCAATTAGTGGGATGGAAGGCTTGCTTTTTTTAACGTCAAAAAAATCTTGGTGAATGGTTATTTATCAAGAACGATCAGGTAAATCAAGGAGGAATTGTAATGTTAGATGTTAAAATGATCAGGCAGGATCCAGATGAATTCAAGCGCCGTTTGGGGACACGTGGAGTTGCTCCTGAAGAGATCGATGCTTTATTAGCGGAAGATAAGAAGCGTAGAGAATTATTGAGCCAAGCTGAACAGTTAAAGAGTCAACGTAATGATGTTTCGGGCCAGATAGCTTTGGCCAAACGTAATAAAGAAGATGCTTCGGATGCAATCGCGAAAATGCGCCAAGTGGGACAAAAAATCAAGGAATTAGATGAACAAGCAAATCATGCTGTTGAAGTGGTCAATGATATGGCAGCTCGTTTGCCTAACTTGCCTAACGAAACTATTCCTGTTGGTCCTGATGAGAGTGCCAACGTTGAATTACGTAAGGTGGGGACACCGCGTAAATTTGCTTTCGAACCAAAGGCCCATTGGGATCTTGGTGAAGAACTAGATATTTTAGATTTTGAACGAGGTGCCAAAGTTTCAGGAGCACGTTTTGTTTACTATAAAGGTTTAGGTGCAAAATTAGAACGTGCTTTGTATAATTTTATGCTGGATGAGCATGAAAAAGAAGGATATACGGAAATGATCACTCCATACATCGTTAATGATGAATCAATGTTTGGAACTGGTCAATTTCCTAAGTTTAAAGAAGATGTTTATCAGATACAGGGACAAAATATGACGATGATCCCTACTGCCGAAGTACCTTTGACTAACTATTATCGTGGTGAAGTGATCCCTGCTGAAAAGTTGCCTGTTTATGTGACAGCTTTAAGTCCATCATTCCGTTCAGAGGCAGGCAGTGCTGGGCGTGATACTCGTGGATTGATCCGGATGCATCAATTTAATAAGGTTGAAATGGTCAAGTATACCAAACCAGAAGATTCATATGATGAATTGGAGAAAATGACAGCTAATGCCGGCAGTATTATGGAAAAACTTGGTTTACCATACCATGTGATCACTTTGTCCACTGGAGATATGGGCTTTAGTGCTGTGATGACACATGATCTAGAGGTTTGGATGCCTGCTCAAAACACTTATCGTGAAATTTCGAGTTGTTCTAATACTGAAGATTTTCAAGCAAGGCGAGCACATATTCAGTATCGTGATGAAAATGGCAAATTAAGATTTGTGCATACTTTAAACGGTTCTGGACTTGCAGTAGGTCGGACAGTAGCTGCTGTTTTAGAAAACTATCAAAATGAAGATGGCTCAGTTACGATCCCAGAAGTTCTTCGCCCATATATGCATGGCGTTGAAAAAATCACTAAATAATTTTTATGGCTGCTTAATGAATAGGAAAGTTATTTCTGTTTATTAAACAGCTTTTTTAGATAAAAATTATGTCTTAAAGCTGAAAGCTGAGTAAGAAATAATTTTTATAATCGTTAATACGAACGATGCAACTATTCACAGTGTATTTTAAAGTAAAATATAACATTTTAGTTGGTTGGATAGGTTAAAATTCGTGATTTAAATGTTGATCAAAATAATTTAAAAAAAGTGTTGACGGCAGGCGAACTGGTTGGTATGATTATATTTGTTGTTTGAAAGACAGGTGCTGTTTTTTACCGGTACTTTCAATAAAACAAAAATTTATCTTGACATTGTTTAGATAAATCGGTATACTTTAAAAGTTGTCTTTGTTTTTGAAAGAAAACTTCATTTAAAAAAAGTTGTTGACATTTGGAAACAATCAATGGTATACTTAAAAAGTTAATTGTAATTGTTAGTAGATCTTTGAAAACTGAACAAAGTTTCG
>NZ_AZFI01000410.1 GCF_001435755.1 Ligilactobacillus acidipiscis DSM 15836
ATGAGTATCATTGTCATGGACATTGCGACACGCCGCACGTTAGATATCGTGCGTTCTCGGCATAATACATACTTACGAAGTTACTTTTTACAATATGACCGTCAAGCTCGCTGGGCAGTCCAAACGGTCACAGTTGATCTGTACTCGCCTTATCGATCCTTGATCCATGAGATCTTTCCGCAAGCGCTGATCATTGCCGACCGCTTCCATGTCGTAACCCAAGCTTATCGGGCCTTAAACTTAGTTCGGACACAAACCATGAAACAGGCGGGACAGGGTTCGCACAACGCACGTGCTTTGAA
>NZ_AZFI01000411.1 GCF_001435755.1 Ligilactobacillus acidipiscis DSM 15836
AGATGACAGGTTCATGGGAAGCACGCTACGCTGCAGAATTCTTTGGCACCCTGATCCTAGTGCTACTAGGCAACGGTGCTGTCGCTAATGCATTCCTAAAGAACACGACCGGAAACGACGATCCAGGACTCGCCAACGGGGGTTGGTTACTGGTGGCGTCGGGGTACGGGCTGGGGGTTATGCTGCCAGCAATGATGTTCGGGGCAATCTCTGGAAACCACTTGAACCCTGCGATTACGATTGGTCAAGCAACGGTTGGTCTCTTCCCCTGGTCACACGTTGCGCAGTATTAGGGACGTTT
>NZ_AZFI01000412.1 GCF_001435755.1 Ligilactobacillus acidipiscis DSM 15836
GGGTCTTTGTCAAATAGTGTTGATTTCACTTTTAGGGTCCTATCGTAAAGGTAGGATCTTTTTTGTTTTTAAGTACTAGCTCAAGCGGTCTTTTATTGTCTGGCAGTGGGTGATGAACGGAGAGAATTGCCCACTGCCAGGCTTTTTTGCTGGTTATGCGATCAGCTGGATCCTAACAAAGAAATGATGGAGATTTCTGAAGCCATAATAGTCGCGTAAGCCTTTTTGAATGCTGGAAAAGCATCCAACCCGAGATCCACAATATTTTGGGCAGTGGTATATTCATTCAGGCCAGAAT
>NZ_AZFI01000413.1 GCF_001435755.1 Ligilactobacillus acidipiscis DSM 15836
CCTTAATTTTCAAATCAAGTGCAACAAGTGTGAAGCTTAAACCAAAAGTAAGTCTATTAGCTTAGCGAGGCGACAGCCTACTGTTTTATTTCACCTGCTTAGCTATTCCTACTTCATTTTCAAGTGATTTCTTGGCCGAATGGTATCCAAGGATTCGCCGATATTTATTGTTTAAAGCATTTTGAACTAGCTGTACTTCTTAGGTATCACTTGCTTAAGTGAGTGACCTTTTGGCAAGAATTCACGTATCAGACCATTTGGATGCTCGTTACTTCCACGTTCCCAGGGCGAAGAAG
>NZ_AZFI01000414.1 GCF_001435755.1 Ligilactobacillus acidipiscis DSM 15836
TATTTCTAACTTAATTTGACATTTCAAGAATTTAAATCTTTGTTTAGTTCATATCCATCTAAAAGAACATTTTCATAGTGTTAAATCCCCCTATCTTTTCAATGTTTTAGCTGCATTATGTTCTGGTTGTTTAATTGCCGGGTTTTGTTCAGAAAATGCTTTCAGTTGTTTTTGCGTTCGATTACTGATTTCATGGTGTACATCATTAATTTATTTTGTAGTTCTAATTTTTGTTGTGGATTAGTTGCTTGCTGAACTTGTTGTTGCAAGCCTTGATAGGACTTATTA
>NZ_AZFI01000415.1 GCF_001435755.1 Ligilactobacillus acidipiscis DSM 15836
CCTTAAGGGAAAAGTATGAATAATTCAGGAGAATATTTTGTTTCAATCTTTTTTTCAAATATTTTCCTCGCTCGCTAAGAGCAACCGCTTTAAATCGCCCGTCTAATAGTTTAAAATAGTTTCAACTGATAAAATTACAAAGTGCTAAGCTTATCGGGCTCGAACATCACGCCCAGAAAAACACTGTCATAATGCCCGAGTCCATTGATGCTCGAGTTTTAACCGGTTCACTTCACCTTGTTTTTTTAGTCGAGCTCCTCAAGCCAGAACTTTCCGCCCAATCAACTC
>NZ_AZFI01000416.1 GCF_001435755.1 Ligilactobacillus acidipiscis DSM 15836
GACGCTTAATTCTGCCTTCTGAGAGCGTAGAACTTGTAATAAGCATAAATATACCGAAAATAACTAAAACCGCTCTAACGTGATTTAGGAGCCAATAATGACTTTTCAACATCTTGCTGGCCCCCTAGAAAAGAATAATGCCGAGCACAAGTCCAACAAAGCAGCCAATACCGCTACTAATAAGCAAGCTGTAGGTGAGTTCTTTTTTATTTTGTTCGACCCTTTGTTTAGTTTGCTCAGCTTCCTCTTTGAGTTTTGTGATGTCTAAATCTCTAATAAGACCGCTA
>NZ_AZFI01000417.1 GCF_001435755.1 Ligilactobacillus acidipiscis DSM 15836
CTGCAACGAAAAGTATGAATAATTCAGGAGTATATACTAATTATTAATAATCTTAACGGTAAAGACCAAAATTTTATTTTTATCGGCAAATTAACGCTTTTATCAAGAATAAACAGAACTTATCCCGCAATCAATAATTGAGCTTTCTAAAAATGATAAAAAATGTACTTATGCATATTTCAAGTATACAACAAAACATTCACTCTTATATCAGATTGCACAACTTCTGATGATTACAATTTGTTTTTTTACCTCGTCGTTTGTAAAATTAAGTTAGAAATAA
>NZ_AZFI01000418.1 GCF_001435755.1 Ligilactobacillus acidipiscis DSM 15836
GGTTATGTAGGCAAGCGACTTGGCGCTGAATTTAAGCAATTAGGCTACACGTTATGGACACCATACCGTTCGAATATGAAGGGGGCTAAGGAACATAATAAGCGCGCGCTCAAGGCGTTACGTCGCACAATTGAATCGCGTTTTTCTACCTTAGTTAGTGATTTTGGAATTGAAACTAACTTAATGCGGAGTGCCTTTGGCTTTCAACTAAAAATTGAACTGGCAATTTTAGTCTATAATTTAGGATTTTTTAATTTTGTGACGAACTAGCACCACGCGTAT
>NZ_AZFI01000419.1 GCF_001435755.1 Ligilactobacillus acidipiscis DSM 15836
ACGAACTAGCACCACGCGTAATACTTTATATATCTCTCATGATGAAGATGCGTTAAGAATGACTGGTGTCAACAAAAAATATGACACGATGTCAGACAAGGAAATAAATCGTCTTCGCACTTTTGATGGACATAAAATATTGTCATTGGCAGATGTCTTTAAGAGGTATAAAAGGTCGACACATTATGTTATTGAATTGAAACAAAATGAATCTCAGATCGATAATTTTATCAATATAGTAAAAAAATATAATTTCCCCGATTTAAAATTGAAGTGCAACA
>NZ_AZFI01000042.1 GCF_001435755.1 Ligilactobacillus acidipiscis DSM 15836
AAAAGTATGAATAATTCAGGTATTAGATATTTTATCTCATTTTTATAATTTTTGAGAGCGTAAAATATCTTGTTTATACTGATAAGTATACGGTCATGATTTATGATTTTGTTGGGACTAAGAAGTATGATTACACTCGGATCCCATTTTTTGGTATTGAAGATAATGAAACAGGGAAAATGATATATATGACAGATGGTAACGTTGAGTTGGATTCTAGGGTTGAAACTAACTCAACCGGCAAAGCTTTTCCTAAGGTTAGCCGTTATATCTTCCAAAATAACGGTGATAGTAAGAAAGTTGAATTTACTATCAAATGGAAGCAGGAAATTGAAATGAGAAATATGTATAAAAATGCTAACGCAGCAATGAAAGCTGCTTTTATTGCGCTGAATATCCAGCCAGTTTATATGCGTTATTATGCTACAGGGACTTTAAAGATCATTGATGGAGATCAGGTTGAGGAAACTTCGGGTGATATGATCTATGAGTACAATTATATGGGTAAGCCCGATCCATTAGCCAAAATTTAAGTTTTTGAATAGCCATGAAAAGACCCGAAACACGACAATTTAAACGTTATGTTTCGGGTCTTTTGTTTAAAACTTTTAGAATGGACACGCAGATAATCTATGTTGATAGGTGATCCAGCAGAGTTCGGTGGATCTATCAAGGAAACACTCTCTATGAAATGTCCAGTTTCAAAATCTTTTTCACCGCTAAAGGTACATTAGTTAAAATGGCGGTAGGTATCAATGACCTTTAAACCAAGCTCTATGCTTTGAAACATACACAGGAACTGCTAGAGCATAGTTAGTATAAAATTTGACCACTGAATAAACGGAACATTTATTTTTTACTATCTCAGAAAATGCAACAGTATTGGTCAAGACGCTTTGTAAAACACCTGACAGAGTCTTTGTGAATGGTATTTTAAACTAAATGCGGTAAATTTTTGTTTCCTTGATAACTTTCGCTCCTAACAGACAGGGAGCCATGGAAATTTTTTGAAAAAGGGCAAGTACTTGCTTCTGTATGAAGATCCTTGATAGAATTTAAATATATCAGACATTAACAAAGTAGTTCATTAACTAGTTAAAACTGGGGGCTTTTTATTTCTGTTGAAAAAAGTTTAATTCTTATTTTCCCTAGCTAAAGCTCGTAATAATTGTTCATCACGATACTTGATCGTTTCTTTTCCTTGTTCACCGGTCCAGTCGTAAAAACCTTCACCAGTTTTTTGTCCTAGTTTTCCTTCTTTTACTTTTTGGGCGAGTAACGGGTTCTCTCCAACAGCGTTGCTGATCTCATGAGTAAGATAACCGATAATGATGTTGAAAGTGTCCAAACCGCCTAAGTCAGCACTAGCAATTGGACCTAAGATGCTATAACGTAAACCTAAGCTATATTTTGCAATGTCATCGATGGTTTCGGGTGATGCGATGTCTTGCTGTATAATTGACAGACACTCGCGTATAATAGCTGCTTGAATTCTATTCCCTACAAAGGCCGGGCGCCTCTTTTTTGAGAGCTACAGCATGTTTACCGATATGATTCATTAGATCAATGGTTGTTTGGACCACGTTAGGATCAGTTTTTTGTGCTGGCACAACTTCGACTAATGGCATCAAATGAGCAGGATTGTAAAAATGTGCTACCAAGAAGCGCTCAGGTTTATTTAGATATTGGGCAATTTCAGTTGGACTTAGTCCAGAAGTATTTGTGGCCAAGATAGTCTGAGGTTTAACCAGATTTTCTATTTTTTGCCAGATCATTTTTTTAACATCCATCGATTCAACTACGGATTCTATTACGAAATCAGCACCAGTTAAAGCATCAGGATAGTCAGTTGTTATCGAGATCCGCGCCATAATTGCTGGGATCTCATTTTTAGTAATGATACCAGCCTTAACATAGGTTCTAAGATCGCTTTCAATTTTCTCTAAGCCATTTTTCAAGGCCTCTTCTGTCATATCCAACAAGTTAACGGGATAACCCTTTAAGGCAAATTGCAGGGTGATAGCATGTCCCATAGTACCAGCGCCAATATTCGTGATTTTTTTAATATCTTCTAAAGACAAAAAATTACCTCCTTTTGTAAAGGGCAAGAAACACTCTCGGGTTTCAAAGCCCAACTACGAAAACAAAGTGAAGAAAGTGGAAGACAATTGACATTGTTATGTGTGGTCATTGCATTTTTAGCAATGTGAGATTTACGTTGAATAAGCGTAATTGCCTGATTTTTGCAACTTGATTACATGCATTTTATTCTGAGTTTGACTATATTCTAAAATAAATGTGAAAGTTAAAAGGTTATTTAAAATATGTTAGTGAATATATTCACTAATGGGTTTTAAAAAATCAGCATGATCAGTATATGATAATACTAAATCATGGCATATTAATTTCCGCTGAGAATAAAAACATACTATCTATAGTAAAAATACCGCAACATAATAGATAATACAAGAGCTTGTTGGGAGAAATTTATATTAAAATTTAGGCTTATGCCATATATTCTTTGTAGGATTTTCCAAGATATGGAAATTCATAGATCATACTGCCAGAACGTTCGATTTTATTATTAACGTCAACGATTTTAATACTACCATCAGCCATATCTCGAGTATAAGAGGGATTTAGGTTGAGTTTGTCAAATTGTTCTCTAATTCAAGAGGATCTGGCCCATAATAATCTTGTGATTCGACCTCTTTGGTTACTTTAAGGCTGTATGAAATCTGTTAATTGATCGATACTGCCCCACTGATAGTCGCGATGCCCATGATCGTTAACTTGGACGGTTTTCCCGTCGTAAGTTAAGGTCCCTTTGCAGTAGAAGGCATAAAGTTTTTATATTACTTTCCGTCTTTGTCGGTGATGGTGAATCCTAATATTGGTTGGATAGTATCTTCATTTAACAATTTCTTTAGTTACAAACAACTTCTTTTTCATATATGCCCTTTTATATTACAATGTGAGTTGTAGTAGAAGATTTATATTTGGAGGCGAAAAGATGGGTAATACAGCAAAAGGAAACCGTTATCAATATGTCGTTGTTGGTGGTGGAGTGGTCGCCGGCTATGCGATCAAGGGTATCCGAAAGGAAGATCCAAGTGGATCAATTTTGGTTGTGTCAAAAGAGGCGGATGTTCCCTATGAACGGCCTGCTTTAAGTAAAAAGTTATGGTTAGATGATGAGTTTACCGAAGAAGATATTAGAATTGGTGCGGAAGATCATGCGGATGTTACCTTTAAGTTTAACACGACCGTTAATAAGATCGATCGCCAAGAAAAAGAGGTTGAGTTAGGAGATAATACTGTTGTCCATTATGAGCAGTTATTATTGGCAACTGGTGGCGAACCACGTAATATTAAAGGACCGGATGATCCGCATGTTTTAGTTTTCAGAAATTGGTCGGATTATCGTAGACTCCGCAAATTTAGTGGTAAAAATAAGCATGTTGTTATTATTGGCGGCGGCTATGTCGGGACTGAATTAGCTTCTTCATTAACACAAAATGATACTAAAGTTACTATGATATTCCCTGAAAAGGCACTTGGAGAAGGTAAATTTCCTGAAGAGATCCGACAGGAATATGAGGAGACCTTCAAGAAAAATGGAGTCGAGATACTAAGTGGTAAGATGGTTGAATCTTATCAGCGTCAAGGAGATCATTTGACTATTTCTATAGCTGATGGTTCAGAGTTCTCTGCTGAAACTATTATTATTGGTCTGGGTGTTACTCCAAGGATCGAATTAGCTAAGGCTAGTGAGCTGGAATTGGCCGATGGTGGTGTAAAAGTCGATGAATATCTTCAAACTAGTGATCCATCGATCTGGTCAGCTGGGGATATTGCTTCTTATCCAGACAAGATCTTAGGCCGTCAACGGATCGAACATGTTGATCATGCTCGCCTTTCCGGTGAACTAGTGGGTCAGAACATGGCAGGAGCTCACCTTGCTTATCAGCATACCCCATACTTCTATTCAATGATTTTTGATATTTCTTGGCAGGCTATCGGGAATATCGACCTAAGTTTGAAAAAAATCTTCGACAAAAGGAATAGCGGAACTATCGTTTATTTCTTAAATGATGAAAAACTTGCTGGTGTTTTGGTTTGGAATGTTCCAGTCGATCTTGATGATGTTAGAAAACTTCTCGCAGATCCACCAGCAGATAATGATGAACTAATTGGCTCAATTAAAGAAAATTAATTTCAGTAAAGAAAAATCGTTTTATTTAAAAGGCACGCGTTTCCTGAACCTGAATCCCGGGAAACGCGTGCCTTTAATTTAATAACTAGTTAATATTTATTTTTTATCGACAGCATGTCCGCCAAAACCGTTTCTTAAGGAAGAAACAACTTTACCAGTCATCGTATCATTTTCTTCTGAACGGTATCTCATCATCAAAGCACTGCTGATCGCAGGCGTTGGTACATGAAGTTTGATTGCCTCTTCAACCGTCCAAGCACCTTCACCAGAAGAGTGCATAACTCCCTTGATCTTATCTAAATCGGCGTCATTGGCAAATGCCTCTTGGGCGAGTTTCATCAACCAGCTGCGTACAACGGAACCGTTATTCCAGACCTTAGCCACGGCTTCATTGTCAAAGTTAAATTGACTTTTTGATAAGACCTCAAAACCTTCACCGATGGCTTGCATCATGCCATATTCCACACCGTTATGCACCATTTTTAGATAATGGCCAGAACCGCATTGACCAGTGTATAGATAACCATTTTTTGCGGCAATTTTTTCAAATAAAGGCTTGATCTGAGAGAAAATGTCCTTTTCTCCCCCGATCATGAAATTTCCATCATGACGTGCACCGGACATGCCGCCCGAAGTACCAACATCAAAGAAATGGATCCCTTTTTTGGCAGCTGTTTGGCCATGGTCAATAGAATCCTTATAATATGAGTTACCACCATCGATTAGGATGTCGTCTTGATCCATCAAGTCGACCAATTTAGAGACACTATCGTTAGTCGGGCCGCCAGCAGGAACCATTAACCAGATAATGCGTGGTTGGGGCAAAGACTTAACTAGTTTTTCTAAACTGTTGGTTATTTCAATATCAAACTCTGAGTTTTGAGCTTTTTTGCGAGTTTCTTCATTTACGTCAAAAACACTGACTTCCACATCGTGGTCTAACATATTTTCCATTAAATTCCAGCCCATTTTTCCTAAGCCGATCAAACCAAGTTGCATTTTATTCTTCCTCCTAAATAGTTCGTTCATGTGTGATTATCTTTAGATTAGCAAGTTTTAAGCACTAGCACGAAAAATGATCAATCTTCATTTTGGGAGTGACTGTGTTCAATCTGGAAACGCGCGATATTTTCATATTCAGGTCTTAGTTGACGAGTTAAACGAATGTAGATCGGAACTAATTCACGATAAACAGCAAAATTTTTCGGATTTGGATCATAAGTTGATGTTTCACCGATAAATTGTTTGACAACACTAAGGTCGTCAACGATTCCGAGTGATTTCATACCTATTACCGCTGCTCCCAGGCAAGACGACTCAAAGTCTTGTGGTATCGTGACCGGAGTTTCGAAAACATCCGCTAGCATTTGCCGCCACAATTGAGATCGGGCAAAACCGCCAGTTGCTAAGATCTCTTTGGGTTGTCCGACAACTTCTTCTAGTGCCAGCAAGACAGTATAAAGGTTATAGACAATGCCTTCTAAAACAGCACGAACCATGTGTGCCCGAGTGTGCATTTGCGTTAAACCAAAGAATGAACCACGCGCGTTTGCTTCCCAGATCGGTGCACGTTCACCACTTAAGAAAGGATGGAACAGTAAGCCGTCAGATCCAGCTGGAACTTGTGCTGCAATTTCAGTTAGTAAGTCATAAGTATTCTTGTGCAGTAAGGCAGCTGTACTTTTTTCAGCATCGAACAGATTGTCGCGAGCCCAACGGAAGACAACGCCTCCGTTATTAACTGGGCCTCCAACTACATAGTGCCCTTTATCAACGGCATAGCAGAAGATCCTTCCCTTTGGATCAGTGACGGGATGGTCAGTAACAACACGCACAGCACCAGAAGTACCGATCGTGACAGCAACGACCCCAGCATCGATCGCGCCCACACCGAGATTTGATAATGCACCATCAAATGCTCCTTGGATAAAGGTCGTATTGGCAGGGCAACCGGTCTTTTTAACGAATTCATCTTTTAAACCGGAAAATTGATGATAGGCATCGACTACTGGAGGCAGTTGTTCTTCACTGACGCCGGCAACCTTGAGTGCTTCTTGCTCCCATTTTTGCTGAAAAATGTTAAAGAGTCCAGTGCAACTGGCAACTGATATATCCATTTGCCAAACACCGAATAGACGATAGAAAATGTATTCTTTGATGCCGCAATAGTATGCTGCCTTTTTATAAATATCCGGTCGTTCATTTTTTAGCCAGAGTATCTTACACAGTAGTGACATCGGGTGGATCGGTGTTCCTGTTTTTTCATAAATAGACTGACCACGAGCAGAATTTTTGATCTGTGCCGCATATTTGGCAGAGCGTGTGTCTCCCCAGGTCTGAACTCTGGTCAGTGGCCGGTGATTTTTATCTAATACGATCAAGCTTTGGTTAGCACTAGAAAAACTAACCCCCCTTAAGTTGTCTCTCTTGAGGTCAAGATAACTGATTACTTGTTTTAATGCTTTAGTAACAGCGGTCAAGATCTCTTCTTGATCTTCTTCTGCCATGCCTGTTGCGTCGCGGTATAAAGGATAGCCTTCGTTAGCGTGCGTGTAAACTTGACCATCTTCGCCATACAGCACGGCTTTTGTGCTGGTAGTTCCAATATCCATTCCAATGATGTAGTTCATTATATGACATCCTTTCGCAAAAATAGGTGACGAAAAATTGAATGTGGTTTTTAAAATTCGTTGTGTAATATGAATTTTTTGTAATTTACCAATTCTTTAGCGACTAGACGAAAAGAGATAAAGCGTAAACCGAGATCAATCCAGTCAGCGAAATGACCGAGGTCAAAGTTGTCCAGGAAAGGAAAGTCTCTTTTAAAGTTAAACCAAAGTACTCTTTGATCATCCAGAAACCTGCATCGTTGACATGGTCAGCAAAAATACTGCCTGCGCCTATGGCCAAAACCATTAAAACGGGATCAACGCCTGTTTGAGCGATCATGGGAACGACCAAACCAGCAGCTGTTAATGCAGCAACTGTAGAGGAGCCAAGACTGACCCGGAGAATAGCGGTGATCAGCCAAGCAGCGAAGATTGGTGACATATTAGTGTTGGCAAATAGGGATGAAATATAATTTGAGATCCCGCCTTCGACCAAAACTTGTTTGAAGGCACCACCACCACCGATAATAAAGAGCATCACGGCGATCTGCGTGATAGCCGATTCAAGTGTGGCACCAATTTGTTTCATAGGTATTTTTTGGCCAATACCCATTGTAAAGATCGCTAAGATCAATGAAAGCAGCATAGCAACATCGGCATTACCGATAAATTGAATGGCTTTATTAAAGCTGTTGTTTGGCAGCCAATATTTTAGGATCGTAGAGATCCCGATCAAGATGACAGGCATCATCGCTGTAATGACACTTTTAACAAAGGATGGCGTTTCTTCCAACTTAAATTCTTTGACTTTGCCAAGTCCAGGGATCGATTTTTGAATGCGATAAACTTGTGGATACCATTTATGCAAAAAATGATTAAAAATTGGTCCTGAGACGATCACCGTTGGAATAGCAACAATAATGCCGAGCAAGATCACCTGACCTAAGTCAGCATGCAAGATCCCAGCGATAGCAGTTGGAGCGGGGTGTGGTGGGATAAAACCATGCATGACGTTTAATGTTGCAGCCATTGGAATAGCTAAAACTAGCAAAGGCAAACCTAATTCATCAGCGATCACGAAAATGATCGGTAACAAGACAACCAGGCCGACTTCAAAGAATAAAGCCAAACCAACGATAAATGAAGCTAAGATGACAGCAATTTGTATCCTTTGCTTACCGAACTTATCGATCAATGTATGAGCGATTCGATAACCGCCACCTGAATCGGAAACAAGCTTGCCGATCATTGACCCAAGACCAAAGACGATAGCTAGGTCTCCAAGTTGATCTCCCATACCCGACGTAATAATATCGGGGATTTTTGCCAAAGGGATCTCTAGTGCTAAAGCTGTCAAAAATGAGGTAACGATCAGTGAAATGAAAGTATTTAATTTGACCTTAATGATTAAAAAGATAAGTAATACGACAGCTGCCGCAACAATCACTAATTTCATATTAAAAGTATCCTTTCTTGTCTTGAGAATTCTATTTGTTAGAGCAATAAATAGAATAGATGAAAAAAAACAGCATAATAAAAATTAAAAAGATGACTTTTTTTTACAACTCCATTATAATTGAAACTGGTTACAATGCAAGAAAAATTTTTAAGAAAAATATTTGCGATAAAAATAAAAGCAGCGAAGTAAATGGAGTGATAGAAGTGGAAGGACAAATTACAGAAAGGATCAAAAAGGATTACCCAAGGATGGGTGCCAGCAGTAAAAAATTAGCTGATTTCATTGTAGAAAACTATGCTCAAGTTTCCTTAATGACATTAGCCCAACTAGCAGATAAAACCGGAGTTTCGTTGGCAACTGTTTCGCGTTTTGCTAAGGACATGGGATACCGGAATTTTTCTCAGTTTAAGTGGGCCTTAAACAGCCAGGTTGAAAATCCGCTTGCAATCGGCAGTGAGATTTCTGACCATGATACACTTAAAACCGTTTCGCAAAAAGTTTTGAGTGCTAATATTGAAACCTTAACGGAGACTTTTGATTTGATGCATGAAAAAGACCTGCTTGCTGCTAGAGAATTGATCGTTAGAGCTAAAAATTTGTCATTTTTTGGATTGGGCGGATCTAATATTGTTGCCTTTGATGCATACCACCGCTTTTTGCGGGTGCCATTATATGTAACTTATAATTCTGAATATCACATGTCACTGATGCAGGCTTCTAAGTTGACTAAAGATGATTGCGCGATTGTTATTTCACATACAGGTAGCAATAAAGATACTCTCAACATCGCAGAGGTCTTAGAGCAAAAACATGTGCCGATGATCGTTATCACTAGCACGCCTAAGTCACCGTTGACGACTTACGGCAAAATTTGTTTCTTTTCGATTTCTAAGTCTTTACAATATCGGCAAAAGGCTTTCTTATCAATGACTTCGCAGTTGGCGATCACAGAATGCTTGTATATGTTAACGGCACAATATTTTGGTAAAAAAGCCGATGAGACCTTTGATAGCCTGCAAAGTATCATTGAAACACGTCATAAATAGAGAATAACATAGTAAAAAAGGGCACGAGGCCTTTAAAGTAAGGATCTCGTGCCTTGTGCCATTCTTGAGTAAGAATTAAATTTTAAAACTAACGCATTACTAAAACAGGGACTGGCGCATACTTGGCCATGTAGGCGGCCTGACTTCCAAAGCGTTTGCTGATGCCGGTTTTATCAAAAGAACCAATGATCAACAAGTCGGGGTTCACCTGTGGGATGACTTCAGAAACGATCGTTTTGCTAGGATCACCTTCAGCAATCACTGTTTGAATGCGTTTGACACCTGCTTTTTTTGCAGTCTCTTTGTAAGTTAATAGATGATTTTCTAATTCTGATTTTTCACCATGAATATAATCGTCATCTAAAGCTTGGTAAATATTCATCTCATCGCTTTCGAGCACGGAAACAATGAAAAGTTCTGCATCATTTTTCAAAGCATGATCGATCGCATAGTTAAAAGCTAATTGAGCGTCTCGCGAATCATCAGTACCAACGAGAAGACGTGAAAATTTAGGTTCTTTGTTTGTCATTATTCTTGCGACTGCTTTCTTTGTGCTTGTTCTTTTGCCAAACGTTTGTCACCACGATAGATATCAGTGACAGTCCAAACTAATAGAGCAATGATCAGTGCAATAATAATATATGCGATCGTGTCAGCTGTTGTAACTAGTGCAGCAGTTGGATCGTTTCCGAAAAATGCTTCGATCGATGCTGGTAATCCCTTCATGTTTAAGAAAGTTAGACCAAGAACAGAGATCCAGCCGAGGATCCTGACCCAAGTCGAGTTCTTAAAACGATTGCCCATTTCTGTCTTGCTGTTAGTTAGCATTAGTAATGGGATCATTGAAAACGGTAGGGCAAAAGCCAAGAAAACCTGCGAATTATTCATTAAGTTGTTGATAGTGACGTGTTGTTGAACTTCGCTTTGACCACTTGTTGATAACACAGCAATTAAAACTGGCACAACTGAGATCAAACGAGTGACTAAGCGACGAGCCCACAAAGGCATCTTCATGTGCACGAAACCTTCCATAACGACCTGACCGGTCAAAGTACCAGTAATAGTTGAGTTCTGACCTGAAGCTAACAAAGCAACGGCAAACAAGACTGACAAGGCACCAGAACGAGCAACTTTGATCAAGATACCATTGCTTAACGTCGAAGTATCTGAGAGTGCTTCATACAAACCGAAGAAAGAAGGATCTTGTACAGCTCCTGATTTGAAGACAGCGACACCCATGATCAAAAGCAAGGCATTAACGATAAATGCCAGGGATAGCTGGATATTTGAATCCCAAGTAGTGAACTTAACTGTCCGTGCAACATCTTCTTCGTCGTTATGATCAACTTTTCTGGTTTGCGAAATAGCTGAATGCAAGTATAAGTTATGCGGCATGACCGTAGCACCGATGATACCAAGGGCACCAGAAATTGGTGACATCCCATGAACTTCAGGTGAACTTGCAAAAGTATCTCCAGTTGGGATAAAGCCTTTGAACATTTCACCCCAATTTGGATCAGACAGAGCTACTTGATAAATGAAGACTCCTAAGATCACGAAAATTAAACAAACAACTATCGCTTCAATTTTTCTAAAACCGATCTTGGTCAATAATAGCAATACTAAAACATCTAAAACTGTTAAGAAAACAGCAATGATCAGAGGGATATCAAATAAAAGATAAAGGGCGATCGCACCACCGATAACTTCAGCGATATCGGTTGCCATAATAGCTAACTCTGTCATGATCCATAAAATGATCCCCAAAGCTTTACCTGTCCGGGCACGTGTTGCTTGTGCCAGGTCCATTTGACTTACTATGCCCAGTTTAGCGGCCATGTACTGCAACAGCATGGCAATTAAACTCGACATCAAAATCACAGACATTAACAAGTAGGAGAAGTTCTGCCCACCTGTGATCGATGTAGACCAGTTACCTGGATCCATGTATCCTACCGCAACTAAAGCACCCGGACCGGAATACATAAACAGCGTCTTCCAAAATCCCTTGCCTCTAGGAACTTCCACAGTTCCATTGATTTCTTCGAGCGAGCGACCGTTTGCATATTGAACCAAACGGTGCTTCTTTTGAGTTGGTTGCTCGTTTTGACTCACTTGTAAAACCACCTTTCCTTTTTCCACTGAATATTGTACACCATAAGTTCATAGATTAAAATAAAAAGTTTTGGTATACTTAAAAATAATAAAAGGGGGAATTAAGTGATGCATAATGTAGCGGATAATTACTTGCGGGCAATTTTTGAAGGGAGTTATTTAACAGGAAAAACGTCTAACAAACGTTTGGCAGGTTTATTGGGTGTATCTCCAGCAACTACCACCGAACAGGTCAAAAAAATGTGCCAAAAAGGAATTGTCATCAGTCAGAGGTATGGTGCGATCTCGTTTAGCAAAGAAGGCGAAAGACAGGCTATCCAATTGATAAAAAAATTTCGCTTATGTGAAGCCTGGCTTGACAATGAATTAAATTTGCCTTTAGAACAGATCGCGTCACAAGCCTGGAAACTTGCAAACTTTGATAGTCAGCTCATGTATGATCAGTTGAATGAGCAATTAAATTATCCAAGTAAGACTCCATTTGGGACTGATGTGCAAGAACCGCGGCTCTTTAATGAGTCAATACATTCGCTAAATTCGCTTAAACCCCAACAAAAATGCAAGTTAGCAGAGTATTTGGATAACTCAAAGGTCATTGGATATGTGCAGCAAATCGGACTGAAAATCGGGTATGGATATTTCGCTGAAAAAGTCGACCGTGATTTCGATATTTTGTTTTTATCATCTAAAGAAGGGCAGCAGCAAATGGTCAGTCGTAAAGTTGGTAAATATATTTATGTGCGTGTGCTCGAATAGAAGTTGAATTATCATTGAAATAAAATAATTTCCTACGGTTGCGAAAAGACTCTTATCCTGTAAATCTTTTAGCTTGAATAATTAAGCATTTATTTTGAAATTATTAGGGTGCCTATGGTACGGTTGATGTAATTCATTTATATAGGGGGTTTTTTATGTCAAGAAAGGAATTAAAGAAGGGTGCGAAAACCAAATTAAATGGTCATTTCAGTTTCTTCTTCTTACTTTTTCTACCGTACATAGTTCTATATTTTATTGGGAGTTCGCAAAGTAACTCTCAGGGTCTTAAGACCTTACAAAATCAACAAACAGGGCTTAATTGGGGATCGATACTCCTCTTACTTGCCAGTTTGATTTTAGTGGGCGCACAATTTGTTAGCTTGGACAGTATCCGCAATAAGGTCGAATATACACAAGGTTTCTCCAAGGGATTCACAATTTTTTCAAATTCAAAATACTTTTGGGGAGCTGTTGGTATCGGCTTGCTTGAATTTATCTGGGTTTTCTTGTGGACGTTACTGCTCTTTGTTCCTGGGATCATTAAGGGTTTAGCTTATTCACAGGCTTTTTACATCTATCGTGATTCTGTTGATGCTGGACAGCCGCTCCGCTTTCGTGATGCCGTTACACAGAGTCGTCAGATGATGGATGGACATAAATGGGAATTTTTTGTTTTGCAGCTTAGCTTGATCGGTTGGCAGATCTTGGTTTGGATTACTAATGGTCTTGCTGGGATCTGGGTCTTTCCGTATACGAATTTAACTTACGCAAATTACTATGACCACTTGAAAGAAGAACAAGCTGGTAACATTGTGGAACCCGCAACTGAAAATTAATTCAAAAAGAAAAACAAGTTTGGCAATAACTTGCGTATATATTAGTGTATGTGCTTAATCATACCTGC
>NZ_AZFI01000420.1 GCF_001435755.1 Ligilactobacillus acidipiscis DSM 15836
CACTAAAAATTAACTTTCAACCTTTAGTTAATTGTAATTATATTTAAGAAAAACGGATTATATTTTAGGCAGTATTATTTGTTAATTAATCATCTTTACTTTTAACTATTTTTTAATTATATTATTATCTTTTATTCGATTTAGTTTGCAGTTTCTTCAGCAAATAATTTTAAATATTCGTATTTTAAGCTGATCCTGCCTTAATAATTTTGTAACTTTATCTTAAAAAAGCCACCCATTCTCGTAAGAATAAGGTTCTATACTTTTTCCTGTTGATAGCT
>NZ_AZFI01000421.1 GCF_001435755.1 Ligilactobacillus acidipiscis DSM 15836
GGAAAGCCAACCGCTTATACTTAAAACCGGTCATTGGCGACCTCTTAGCCTACCAACAGTGGTTACAACAGGAAAATCTAATCTCGCCCTGGCTCTTTCCCTCCACGCAGCACCCGGACCAGCATTTGACCGAGAAACAGTTTTACAAGATCATGCGTAAAGTGGGCGATCTGTTGGATTTGGACTATTTGGGAACCCATACTATGCGCAAAACCGGCGCGTACCGCGTCTATGTCCAATCAAACTACAATATCGGGCTGGTTATGCACCTCC
>NZ_AZFI01000422.1 GCF_001435755.1 Ligilactobacillus acidipiscis DSM 15836
GACGCTTAATTCTGCCTTCTGAGAGCGTAGAGCTTGCAGTGAGTAGAATTATGCCTAAAACAATTAAAATCGTTCTAGCGTGCTCTAAGAGCCAATAATAGCTTTTAAACATCTTGCCTGCCCCCTAGAAGAAAAAAATGCCTAGTAAAAGACCAATAACACAGCCAATAGTACTACTAAAAATCAAGCCGTAAATAAATGCCTTTTTATTTTGCTCAAAGATTTGTTTAGCTTGGTTTGCTTTTTCTTCAAGTCCTGTGATGTCTAAA
>NZ_AZFI01000423.1 GCF_001435755.1 Ligilactobacillus acidipiscis DSM 15836
GGAACAAGGCGAAGTTTTGAAAAACCATCCCAATTTTATCTTGACGTAACTTACGTAATTCTTCTTTTGATAACTCCATGACTTTCTGACCGTCGATCTCAACATCACCTTCAGTTGAATCGATCAAACGATTGATCATCCGAATGATAGTCGATTTTCCACTCCCAGAAAGTCCCATGACGACAAACAACTCACCATCATTAACAGTAAAATTTGCTTGGTTGACCCCAACTGTACAACCAGTTTGAGCAAGGATCT
>NZ_AZFI01000424.1 GCF_001435755.1 Ligilactobacillus acidipiscis DSM 15836
TTCTGACCCGAACAAAATTTATGTTGGACAAAAATTAGTTTTATATAGTAATGGCGGTGGTAGTGGGACTGTCGTTTACACTGTTAAATCAGGAGACACACTAAGTGGCATTGCGCAAAATTTTGGTGTCTCAGTATCAAACTTGCAAACATGGAATAATATTTCAAATGCAAATGAAATTTACGCAGGTCAAACCCTTTTGATTTATAACTCTAATGGTGGTGGTGGAGCTAAAGTTTCTTACACCGTTCAGTCTGG
>NZ_AZFI01000425.1 GCF_001435755.1 Ligilactobacillus acidipiscis DSM 15836
GGAACAAGGCGAAGTTTTGAAAAACCATCCCGAACTTATCTTGGCGTAGTTTACGCAAACCTTCTTTGTCTAGATCCATCACACTTTGGCCATCAATTTCGACGTCTCCATCAGTCGAATCGATCAAACGATTGATCATCCGGATCAGTGTTGATTTACCACTACCGGATAGACCCATGACAACAAAGATCTCTCCTTCATTAATTGAAAAATTAGCGTCACTGACACCAACTGTACAACCAGTTTGAGCAAGGATCT
>NZ_AZFI01000426.1 GCF_001435755.1 Ligilactobacillus acidipiscis DSM 15836
ACAGCACAGTGCAAAAAGCGCACTCCGCTGTTTAAGTCCGATATACTCCCTTCTTCCCGCTTGCTTTCGCCTTGTGTTCTTAGTCGGGCTACGAAACTCAGACAATTCCGCTTATCTAACTCAGACCTCACAGTGCCAAAAACGCATTATCAGGTCCGAGTCCGATAATGCTCGTTATCTCCCGAGTTTCTCCGCCTTGTGTTCTAGTCGGGCTGCGCATGGCAAAAGCTTGCGCCTAACTAACTTTTACGCCACA
>NZ_AZFI01000427.1 GCF_001435755.1 Ligilactobacillus acidipiscis DSM 15836
TTGTGGTTTTGGTCGACTTAACAATAGCACAACACCCAACAGATGAAAAAGAAGAAAGCTGTCAAATGTATTGCAGTAACAAGAAACAGTACCGAGGAAAAAAATATGAATAATTCAGGATGAACTTTAATTCTCTATGTTTCAAGAATTAATTTCTCACAAGTATCCTTAAGTCACATTATGAGGTTTATTTGGTGCAACCTTACATTTAATTTGACAATTTAAGAATCGGGTAGGAGATAGTTCACACTAT
>NZ_AZFI01000428.1 GCF_001435755.1 Ligilactobacillus acidipiscis DSM 15836
ATCATTGATAGTTTGCCGAATCCATTGTGTGAACCAGTACGTAAATTTAGAGCACGTATTTTTGCTGGGCAAGCTAATATTGGCTACAATGCCACTAAGCAAATGTCGTTCTATGGGTTTAAAACCCACATGCTAGTAACCACTGATGGCTACATTCTGAATTATGTGGTGACTGCCGCTTCGGTCCATGATACAAAAGTTGCCGTTAGCTTGATTGATGATTGTCCTTGTCCAATTGTTTTGGCCGATGTC
>NZ_AZFI01000429.1 GCF_001435755.1 Ligilactobacillus acidipiscis DSM 15836
GGGACTTATCAGAAGTGATTATATACCAAAAAAGACCATACCCGCGCCGACCAAAGATTGAGTATGACCTTAATTGATTTAAGCAAATTATTTCAAAAAAGAAGTGGATATTTTGCTCGATATTATTATATCAAATTACGGATTGTTTGGGCTAGTAAGCTTATTTTTAGGTTCTTTTATTCCAATCTCTAGGGTCTATTTATAACAAATAGACCCTCGTTTTAGGTGCGCCCGGCATGGGCAGTAACTA
>NZ_AZFI01000043.1 GCF_001435755.1 Ligilactobacillus acidipiscis DSM 15836
TTTTCTATCAGTACCAAATATTATAGAACCGTTTTTTATCTTCTAAAACAAAAAAGCGCCAGCAAAAAAATTACTAGCACTGAACTTTTATTTAATTTCTGCCCACTCACATTCAGCCAAGCAATTTTGCTGTTCTCCTGTCATGATCGTGTGTCTTGTTAGCAAATTGTCCTCATCTATTTCAACTGCACTATTCACTTGGTCACCATAATAGACTTCTTGCCGGTATGCAATATTCATTTTGATCAGCCTGTGTGACAGTAAAAATTCAGCTGGCAAAGCATCTAGCATCCAGTCAAAATAGTGTACATTATTAACATGATGATTAGCATCAATGTCCATAAAGCGAACCCTATAATTCTTTTGACCACTAGCGTTTTCAACCGTTAGCGGCATAGGCAGACGCTCGATTTTTTTTGTGTATTCCGATTCGTATGGGGTAATTATGTCTTCAGGTAAACGAACCATCTTTCTCTTAGAGCGATCCATTAAAACAAAAACACTATGCATAGTGACTAATTCGTTTCCCGCTTGATCATAGACTGCAAAATCACGATAACAAAAAAAACGGTTATAACTCTTCGCCTGAGTTGAAAGGGTAATAATTTCATCGACCTTAGGCAAACGTTTGATATTGATAATATGTTGAGTTACGACCCAACCTAAGCCACGTTCACCAACCTTTTCATTAGTGATTCCTAATTTATCACTTTGATCTTCCGATGACAGCATCATTAGGTCTACTAAGCGGCCAATACCCAATGAACCAGTTACATCTGTTTCATAATAAACAACACGATGATCTTCACTAAATTTTTTTGCACTCATTTTTCACTAACCTCTGTTTTATCTCAAATCTCACTGAATAAATAAAAACGAAGCCTGATGACTTTACATCAAAGCTGCGTTCATTACTTAAACAAACTAAGTCGTTGCCCTATTTCAAATGATGGTACTCGTTATAAACGACCTGTTTTTTCAATTTATTTTGTTTGGCAATTCTTTTGATTGCATCGTTCGTTTTTAAATTTTCACTTTTGATCAATAAATCGACCTGTTCTTCTAAGGGCAAGACCGCCTTGGGTTCTTCTGGAAGCGGTGCTTGATTTCCTTCAACGATCAAAACAAATTCACCTTTAATTTCAGAGTCATTGGCCCACTCTATTGCATCAGCGATCGTTCCACGTAAAAACTCTTCGTAGCGTTTAGTCAGTTCACGACATAAAACGATCTGTCGTGTTGTGCCAAAAGCTTCACCCAAACTTTTAAGTGTTTTTAATAAACGGTGCGGTGCCTCATAAAAAATCAAAGAAATCGTTTGCTGGGTCAACCCTTGTAACTGCTCTTTACGTTCAGTATTCTTGCGTGATAAAAAACCATAAAACAAAAAAGGCTGTGGACATAGGCCAGATGCAATCAAAGCAGTCAACGCAGCATTTGGTCCGGGAATAGGAACGACCCTAATTCCCCTCCCTACACATGCTTGAACTAACTCCGCACCTGGGTCACTGATAGACGGCATTCCGGCATCACTGACCTGCGCAATATCCAAACCTTGCTGCAGCTTTGCAACTAACTGCGGCAAACGCTCTTTTGTATTATACTCATGAAAACTGATCTGCTTAGTATTGATTTCAAAATGATTCAGCAATTTTTGAGTATTACGAGTATCCTCAGCCGCAATCAAATCGACCTCTTGCAAAGTCTTGACTGCTCGCGGACTCATGTCGCCTAAATTTCCAATTGGTGTTGGTACTAAAAATAAAGTTCCGTTAGTATTTTCACCCTGAAAATTGCTGGTGATCTGAATACCCATTAGCTTCTCTCCCCGTAAATAACATCTTGACAAAATACACAAGGTTCATCATTGATCCGCCTTGAACCATACATATTATCCACATTGCAAACATGGAAACCTTCTTCATAGAGTTTTTCTAAATTTTGCCGTGACTTTGATAACCCTGCCGTTCCATTTTTGGATGTTGCTTTATCTTCAAGTTCTCGCAACCGTTCACGTAGATGCTGGTTTTCGATTTCGAGTTCGGCATTTTTTTCAACCAAAGATGTCAATGAATCTTGTGTATTACCTATTAACAAACGCAATTCATCGGCTTTTTTGCCTAATTGATCAAAATTGTCATACAATTCACGTTTCTCCAAAACAATTCACCTTCGCTTATCGATGATAACAATCACATAACTCCAACGTTAACGACTCTAAAATATTCTGGATCGAAACGTTGCTAGACAATAAACGCCATTTTTTTAATACAGCTTCACAAGCATCTGTTGCTGCGACTGCAGAAATATTGGCCATTTTTGAACTAAAATCTTTTTCAAACATTGTAAACACAAATTTCTGGCTTGGATCATTTGCAAAAAGCATCAGATCTCGAGCTAAAAGAGCTATCAAAAATAACAACTCATCTTGCTTTTCCCGGCTATCAACTAAGGGTACTAAGTCTATCTGCACTTTAACAAAAGATATAAGATCATTTCGCAAAACGGCACTATACCAGTCCCATAATTTAGTGAGTAACTTCTGGAAATCTTCATCGGTGCCGATTTTTTCGGCTTGATCAGCATCTTTGGTTAAGTTAGACAGCAAAATTGCCTGATCCTGTGAAATCCCCTTGGCTTTCAATTTTTCCACCAGATAAGAAAGAGCAGGCGCGTTCAACTCTAGCAACTGACAACGTGAGATGATCGTCGGCAATATTTTATTTTGCTCACTGGTAAGTAAAAATGCAGTCACTGTTCCACTTGGTTCTTCTAAAAATTTTAGCAAGCCATTAGCAGCACTAGTTGACATTTTCTCAGCGTCTTCAATTATAAAGACTTTCTGTGCACCTTCAACTCCGCTTTTGGCAAACTCAGACTTTAAATAGCGGATCTGATCGATCTTAATAGACAGACCAGTCGGTGAAACTTCGACAACATCAGGATGTTCATGTTCACTGATCCTAGTACATTCAGAGCAATGATCACATGGACCGTCAGCACTTAAGTGTTCACAAAATAATAACTTAGCGATCCACAATGCTAACTCTTTTTTCCCAGAGCCAGCCGGTCCTGCCAACAAGTATGCATGCGCCNAGATCACCAAAGTGAGCCGTGAGTTGTGGCTGCGCTTCTACAATATTCATTGTCTTTCACACTTAGAATTGATGGAAAGCATCGATCGGCAAAACAAACACAGTTGCTCCGCCAACTTGAACTTCGACCGGATATGCTCCAGCAGCTTCCATCGGAGAATCTAGATTAACAGGCGGTGCCATAAACTGTTTCCGAGTTTTCGAAGTTGTTTTGATCAGATCCAAAACATCTTCTACTTTTTCATCTTCAACACCCACTAAAAATGTTGAATTTCCTGACCGAAGAAAGCCACCGGTCGAAGAAAGTTTAGTTGCTCGAATATCTTTTTCTATAAAAGCATTACTTAGTCGGTTACTGTCTTTATCTTGAATGATCGCAATAATCAATTTCATGGTCTCTACCCCCAAAATTTCTCTGCCAAAATACTTCGCTTACATTTACTATAAATATTTTTTCAATTGAGAAAAAACCTCTGCTTCTACCTGCAGCTCAGACTGAGAAGCATCAATAGTTTTGATTCTGACTGGGTCCTGACGTGCTAATTCCAGATATTGTGCCCGTACCTGCTGGTAAAAGCTAAGTTGTTCTTCATCCAGACGATTAACTTCATCTTGTCGATTTTTTTTGATACGGTTTAACCCGATCACAGGATCTAAATCAAAATAAAATGTGAGGTCTGGGCTTAAGCCAGCTGTCGCAAACTGATTGATCGCGGCAACTTCTTTTACCCCAACACCACGTCCAGCTCCCTGATACGCTAACGAACTATCAACAAAACGATCGCACAAGACGATTTTGTCAACTGCTAAAGCTGGAAGTATCTTTTCAACTAAATGCTGACGTCTAGAAGCCGCATAAAGTAAGGCTTCAGTTTTTTGATCCATTTCAGTATTTTTTTTATCTAAAATGACTTCGCGTATCGCCTCCGATATCCGACTTCCGCCAGGTTCTCTGGTAACAAGATATTTATCATGCAGGCCAATTTGATCCAAACGAGCGAGCAATCCCTTGATGACACTAGTTTTACCTGAGCCATCCGTTCCTTCAAATGTTACAAACTTTCCAGCCACTTACAAAACCTCAATTATATTTAATTAATTATATTGTACTTAAAAAATAGTTCACTGTCCATGTTTACGCCATCTCAAACAATTACCAAAAATTAGCGGCTGATCACAGACGACTGCACATGACCTTTAACTTTTCGTCGACGTGCTTCACGATATAAAAGCTCGTATTGTGCTTTGGACACTTTGGTTTTTGCCGCCATTTCTTCATCGGCTTCAAAAACAGTTTCTTGATTCTTTTTATCATTAGTCCATTCAGAAAACGCACGGTCAATATCTTCTAATAAGGCTTCGTCAAATTGCTTTTTCAAATTATTTTTCTTTTTACCAAACATTTTTAAGCCACCTTGATTTATATTTCTTGGCGCCCTTCGATTGCTTTGAACAGCGTCATTTCATCTGCATATTCAATATCACTGCCTACTGCTAAACCAGATGCTAATCGAGTGACCATGATGCCAGCTGGTTTGATCAAGCGAGACAGATACATCGCTGTTGCTTCCCCTTCTGGTGTCGCATTAGTAGCAATGATCACTTCTTTGATACTATCATTTTTTTGCAGTCGCTTGACCAAACTTTTAATGTTGATATCTTCCGGTCCTTTGCCTTCAATAGGAGATAAAACACCATGCAAAACATGATAAAGTCCATGATATTCACGCATCTTTTCCAGCGACATGACATCTTTGGGTTGTTCTACTACGATCAACTGTGATTGATCACGCGCCTTGTCTGCACAGATAATGCACGGATCAGTTTCAGTAATATTTCCACAAATACTGCAATAATGCAGGTCTCTTTTAGCTGCCAACAATGACGATGCAAAATTAGCAACATCTTTTTCGTCCATATCTATAGTATAAAAAGCTAAGCGGATCGCTGTTTTATTACCTATTCCAGGTAATTTCATATAACTATCGATCAATTTTGCGATTGGTTCTGGATATTGCATGCCAAAAACTCCTCTTGCTTTTAATTACATCCTAGGCATTCCCTGTGAGTATTTACCTAATGTCGATTGCGTTTTCTTATCGATTTGATCCATTGCATCGTTAACAGCCATAATAATTAAATCTTGTAACATATCAGGATCATCAGGATCAATTGCTTCTGCTTTGATCGCAATATCCTGCATTTTTTTATCTCCTGTGAATTTAACGACTACCTCGTCGTTTGAAGCTTTACCTGCAAACTCAGTCTGATTAAGCTCTTCTTGATCCTTTTGCATCTGTTTTTGCATCTTCTGAACTTTTTTCATCATACCCTGCATATTTCCTGGCATCATAATAAATTTCTCCTTTTATTTTAATCATTTTTAATATCTACTACTTCGTTCCCGAATAATTTAAGCGCAGTATCTACCACTGGATCTTTTGGCGCTGGCTGCTTTGGGTCACCTGGAGTTTCTTGTTCAGTTCGTTGTCCATCTTCACCTGCCGTTAGATGTTTCTGTGCTTTTTGACCATTCAAATATTCTTGTCTGATTTGCGGCCACTGTTCTTGCGGCATAAAGATCAAACGCGGAACATGACCGATCAGACGGTCAAGACCATTTTCTAATGTATCTTTTAACGGCTGATCCGTTTGCGCACGTTGACACAAAAAATCAAACTGAAAAGTAACGATTACTCCATCTGGACTGGCAGCAACTGGTGAACTCACATGCATCACTGCTCTTTGCGCAACGGTCAGCATGTTTAATAGATCGTCCCAGATTTCACGTAACTCATTGAGACTTGTTCTGGTTGCGTCACTTAGTACACCATATACTTGCTGAAGATCAACTTTGGCAGGCGCAGTAGTTTTTCGTACTTGTGTTTTATTGTAACTGGTCGTCTTGGGCCGACTTGAATTTGTCGCAGTCACTGATTGACCATTTGACTGATTTTGCAGTAATTGCTCGACTTGTTGTTGTAATTGCTTAACTTGGCGAGTCAAATTTTCTACTTTAATGGTGTCTTTAGGATCCAACTTTTCCCCAGCTGCTTGTGGTGTCTTGGGAGAAATCGTTGTTTGTCTAGTCGCTAATTTGACTGTCAAAACTTCCAAATAAATCGAAGCGTGGGAGGTGAACCGCATATTTTCTTGCTGTTCATTTAAAAGGTCGATCATTTGATAAATTTCTTCTGGCTTGATTTTCTGCGAAAAATTTCGAAAATCATCATTAACAACATTGAGCTCGTCATTTTCAACCTTTTCCGGCATCTGCTGATACAATAGCAGATCACGACAAAAGCTGATCAAATCTTCAATAAAACGCGCGGCATCTTTACCATCATTTAAAATTTGATGTAAGATCTCTAGTGCTTTTGCCGTATCCTTTTGCGTGACTTGCTCCAAATATTGCAGTAATTCATCATTTTGAACACTACCTGTAACCATCAACGCATTATCCAATGTGACCTCATCATTTCCAAAGGAAATAACTTGATCTAGAATGCTTAACGCATCCCGCATCCCGCCTTCTGCAGCTTTAGCAATTAATTTTAATGCAGCCGGTTCACATTTGAGCTGTTTTTGAGATACGATATATTGCATCCGTTGCAAGATCGTGTCTGGTTGGATCCGCCGAAAATCAAAACGCTGTGTTCTTGAAATGATCGTGGCCGGAATTTTATGAGGTTCTGTTGTTGCTAAAATAAAAACAACATTTTCCGGCGGTTCTTCCAACGTTTTTAACAATGCGTTAAACGCACCTGTTGAAAGCATATGCACTTCATCAATAATATATATTTTATAATCACATTCGGTCGGGGCGTACTTGACCTTGTCACGAATATCACGAATCTCTTCTACCCCGTTATTTGAAGCAGCATCGATCTCGATCACATCATTTTGTCTGCCAGCAGTGATCGATGTACAAGTATCACATTCATTACAAGGCTCACCATCTTTTTGAAAATGGCAATTGATCGCTTTTGAAAAAATCTTGGCAGCAGAGGTCTTGCCTGTTCCCCGTGGCCCGGTAAATAAATATGCATGAGACGTTTGCTTAGTCATTAAAGCATTTTTAAGAGTTTTAGTAACTAATTCTTGTCCAACAAGATCATCAAACTTTTGCGGACGCCAAGCACGATACAAAGCTTGGTAACTCATTTCCGTCTCCTCCTTAATAATTACTGTGTTACAAAAAAAGAACCTATCGATCTAAAGAAGCCTTTTCTCACAACACTGATGGACTACACATTTACGTCGTCACACTGCTTAAATAATCAATTTAGTTAAAAGAATATATGACGACTTTAAGTTACTTCATTAACTTTTTTAAAAAAAATCCCCGATCTCAAAAGAAGACCGGGGTTCAATATCATAAAAACTTAAGGCACATGCCGAACCGAACTTAGTGCTGCTTCCTTCCGGACCTGACACGCTTCGTAAGGACAACATTGCCCCAAGGCCTTGCGGCACCTACTATAATACATGAAATTACCCCAAAATGCTAGTCTTTTTCTTGTTTTTCTCTAATTTTCGTAAAAAATTCATTCAATAATTGACTACATTTAACTTGACATAACCCCTTTTCTACCTTGACTTGATGATTAAAACACGGTTCAGTTAACAAGTTCATTAATGTGCCGGCACAACCCGCCTTAAGATCTGCACAACCATAATAGACAGCCTTGATCCTAGCATTAACTATTGCTCCAGCACACATTGGACACGGTTCAAGCGTGACAAATAAAGTCGCATCTTGTAAACGCCAATCTCCCATTGCTTGATCAGCTTGTTTGATAGCGAAAATTTCTGCATGCGCGGTTGAATCATGACTGCATTCACGCAAATTATGCCCTCGACCAATAATTTTTCCACCAGCTGCGATCACACAACCGATCGGGACTTCCCCCAGACGTGCAGCTTTTTCGGCCTCTATCAGGGCCTCATTCATAAAGAGATCCAATTGCTGTTGTGAGTATTCTTCCATCTTAATTTTTCACACTTTTTAAAATAAAGTATCCTTTTCTTTTTAAAAGCACTTCACAATTGCCGAAGACTTCTTCCATCTTAACTTGTGCAGACGGAGCGCCCTGTTTCTTTTGAATGACCGCAATCAAAGATCCCCCGGTCATCAAGTGATCTTTTGCTCCAGCAAGGATAGAGTGTACGATTTTTTTGCCTGCGCGTATCGGCGGATTTGTAATAACCGCAGCATACTGTGTTTCTACTACATCCATATAGACATCCGAACTATAAATGTTAACATTTTTGATTTGATTTTCAGCGGCATTTTTTCTCACTAAGTCAAGCGCCCTTTCGTTGACATCCACCATATCCACTTGTCGTTTCGGATGATGATAAGCAATAGCTAAACCAATTGGACCATAACCACAACCAACATCTATTATCTTACCTGCAGGAAATTCTGCTTCTTCAAGTGCATCTAACAATGTCCGTGAACCAAAATCAACTGTGTTCTTAGAAAAAACACCACTATCTGTATTAAAATTAAAATCATGTCCATATAGGGAAAATATCCAAGATTTCTCAGCGTGCTTCGCGCTTGGGTCTTTTGTGTAATAATGATCTGCCAAAATTTTTCCTCTTTTTCTTAATTAGGATCCATTAAATTTGTCTGTTTTTTTATATCCACTCCCTATCTTAAATGAAGATCAATAGACTATCAAATACTTTATTTGGCCTTCTCAAAATTATTTAGAGCAGTTTTTTTAAAAAATTTTTTCCTGCCACAACACCATATATCGACAAATTTTGCAAAACTTTACACTATATCTGGTGTTTTTTATTTGAAATCGGCAAATATTGTTGTATACTTAGTCAAGTAAATTAATCTAGGAGGTCCTCGAAATGAGCTTAGAACTTTATACTAAAAACAACTGCATTCAATGCAAAATGACAAAGAAATTTTTAACGGAACATAATATCAGTTTTGCAGAAAAAAACATCACTGAAACTCCCGAATATATCGACTATTTAAAAAACAAAGGCTTTCGCAGTGTACCTGTTTTAGAAGATGGCTATCAACCGATCATCAACGGCTTTCGTCCAGATCTCTTGAAAAAGCTGATTGCACAATGAAAATAGTTTATTTTAGCGTAACTGGACAAACAAAAAGATTTGTCAAAAAGCTTTCATTAAAGGACACATATGAGATCGATCCGATCGATCCCGAAATCGAAGTTGGTGAACCCTTTGTCCTGATCGTACCAACGTACGAAAAAGACATTACTGAGCCGGTCACCGACTTTTTATATTATGGGAGCAATCAGGAACAATTACAGGGGGTTGCTGGAACTGGCAATCGTAATTTCGCACAATTGTTTGTTTTCACAGCTAAAGATATCTCAAAAGAATTCAACGTTCCCCTGCTATATACTTTTGAATTTAACGGTACTACAAAAGATGTTACAAATTTCGAGAAAGCGGTGAAGAAAATTGAGTCTTAAATTACTAGATAGCAATAATGTTAGTTATTATGACCTCAACAATCAGGTCAACATCCCTTTGAATGATAAGATTCAATTAAATAAAGATAAAGATGCGTTAGCTGCATTTTTAAAAGAAAACGTTGAACCCAACATGGTCAAATTCACTTCGTTGCAAGAAAAATTCAAGTATTTGATCGCTAATGATTATTTGGAAGAAGAGTTTGTTTCTAAATACAAGATGTCGTTTATAGAAAAACTTTATCAACAACTTGAAAACGCACATTTTCACTTTAAAACATTCATGGCAGCCTATAAGTTCTATGCTCAGTATGCTTTAAGAACTAACGATAACGACGCATATCTGGAAAGTTACATAGATCGCGTTGCAGTTAACGCATTGTACTTTGCCGATGGAGATGAAGAACTTGCATTAGACTTGGCAGACGAAATGATTCACCAACGCTACCAACCAGCGACCCCCAGTTTCCTAAACGCGGGACGCAAACGGCGAGGAGAACTAGTATCTTGTTTCTTGCTCCAGTTGACCGATGATATGAATTCTATCGGGCGCGGTATCAACTCTGCTTTGCAATTGTCACGGATCGGCGGCGGTGTTGGAATCACTTTGAGCAACTTGCGTGGCGCTGGCGCCCCAATCAAGGATATTGAGGGAGCCGCCTCAGGTGTTGTACCTGTTATGAAGTTGCTTGAAGATAGTTTTTCTTATTCCAACCAACTCGGGCAGCGTCAAGGCGCAGGTGTTGTTTACCTGAATGTTTTTCATCCTGATATTATTTCATTTCTCTCGGCTAAAAAGGAAAACGCGGATGAAAAAATCAGGGTCAAGACACTATCACTAGGCATCATCGTTCCTGATAAATTTTATGAGCTAGCTAAAAATAATGAAGACATGTACCTTTTTGATCCTTGGGGTGTTGAACGTGTGTACCACACACCTTTTTCTTATGTAGATATTACGAAAGAATATGACAATCTAGTTGCTGATCCGAATATCCCAAAGAAAAAAATCAAGGCTCGGGAACTGGAAGAAGAAATTTCTAAGTTACAACAAGAATCTGGCTACCCATATATCATCAACGTGGACACTGCAAACAAGGCCAACCCGATTGATGGCAAAATCATTATGAGCAATCTTTGTTCGGAAATCATGCAGGTCCAAAGGCCTTCAGCTGTGAATAACCGACAAGAATATGAACAGTTGGGAACCGACATTAGCTGCAATTTAGGATCCACGAATATCGCAAACTTAATGGACTCACCTAACTTTGGTCGTTCCGTCAAAGCAATGACTCGCGCATTAACATTTGTTACAGATAATTCTTCGATCGACGTTGTCCCTTCGATCGAGCACGGCAACGATCAAGCGCACACTATTGGTTTAGGCGCCATGGGCTTGCATGGTTATCTGGCTAAAAACCATATCGAATACGGGTCAAAAGAAGCAATCGACTTCACCAATGTTTATTTCATGTTGTTAAATTATTGGACACTAAAAGCTTCTAACGAGATCGCAAAAGAACGACAAGAAACCTTTGCTGGTTTCTCTAAAAGTAAATACGCAAACGGTTCGTATTTTGATCAATATTTAGAAAAAAACTTTGGTCCAACAACTAAAAAAATTCAGGAATTATTTAAGGACATTTTTGTTCCAGGTCCTGCAGATTGGAAAGATCTCAAAGAAGCTGTTCAAAGGGATGGTCTCTACCACCAAAACCGGATGGCAGTGGCTCCAACCGGCTCGATCTCTTATATTAATGATACAACTGCCTCACTGCAGCCGATCATTAATCGAATCGAAGAACGACAAGAAAGAAAGATCGGTAAGATCTATTACCCAGCTCCTTATCTTTCAAACGATACGATCAATTACTACACTTCGGCCTATGACATGGACATGCGCAAAGTGATCGATACCTATGCAGCAGCCCAAACTCATGTTGATCAGGGATTAAGTATGACTTTATTCGTACGTTCTACTTTACCAAAAGGAATGTATGAGTGGAAAGATCCTGAATCAGACAAATTGACAACACGAGACCTTTCAATCTTAAGAAATTATGCTCATGCAAAAGGAATTAAATCTATCTACTACATTCGCACGTTTACGGACGATAACGGCGTCATTGGTGCAAATGAATGTGAAAGTTGCTCAATTTAATTTGTCTTTCGCAAAGTGAGTAACTTGAGAAGAAAAGAGTGACTCAAATAAAAATATTTTTATTTTTAAGTTGAGTGCTCTTTATTTTAAGGAGTAAATGCAATGGATAATAATAATTACACAGCAATTAATTGGAATGTGTTGGAAGATCAGATCGACAAAGCAACCTGGGAAAAATTAACTGAACAATTTTGGTTAGACACGCGGATCCCCCTTTCCAACGACTTGGGTGATTGGCGTTCACTCTCAGAAAACGATAAAGATGTTGTTGACAAAGTTTTTGGTGGTTTAACTTTACTAGATACCTTACAATCACAAGATGGCATGTCTTCTTTAAAAAAAGATATTAGAACTCAACAAGAAGAAGCTGTTTTAAATAATATTGAATTTATGGAATCAGTCCATGCTAAAAGCTATTCTTCTATCTTTTCGACCTTAAACACGCCTAAAGAGATCGACGATATTTTTGAATGGACAAATCAAAACGAATTTTTGCAATATAAAGCACAAAAGATCAATGATATTTACCATAATGGGACCCCTCTCCAAAAAAGGGTCGCTTCTGTCTTTTTGGAAACTTTCTTATTCTATTCGGGCTTTTATACCCCACTGTATTGGTTGGGGCATAATAAACTACCCAATGTTGCTGAGATCATCAAATTGATCCTACGAGACGAATCAGTACACGGAACTTATATCGGTTATAAATTTCAACTTGGCTTTAATGAATTAACAGACAAAAAGCAAGAAGCTATGACCGGCTGGATGTATGACCTTCTCTATGATCTATATGAAAATGAAGAAAAATATACTCATCTTTTATATGACAAAGTGGGCTGGGCAGAAGACGTTTTAACGTTCTTACGTTACAACGCTAATAAAGCCTTGATGAATCTGGGAATGGATCCCCTTTTCCCAGACACTGCTGAAGATGTTAATCCGGTCGTTATGAACGGTATTTCTACTTCGACGTCTAACCATGACTTTTTCTCCCAAGTCGGTAATGGATATTTGCTAGGGAATGTCGAAACTATGAAAGACAGCGACTATGATTTTAAATTTTAATATTATTTCTGCTAGAAAACAGCTTGTTGACAGAAACGAGCTGTTTTTTTAGATACCGTTCACTTCAAACAAGAATAAGATCCGAGGGTATCCAAAAATTTCCATATAAAAAATCAGCTAGGTTGGCTAACAACTTAACTGATCCTTCGTACTTGACTTTCAATTTTTGGTTCTATAATATTTGGTACTGAT
>NZ_AZFI01000430.1 GCF_001435755.1 Ligilactobacillus acidipiscis DSM 15836
CTTCTTCGCCCTGGGAACGTGGAAGTAACGAACGGGCTAACGGACTTTTACGTGAGTTCTTCCCCAAAGGACATTCACTGAAACAAGTAACGACAACAGAAGTCCAAATGGCGGAAGATGCCTTGAATAATAAGTATCGCCGCATCCTAGGTTATCATTCTGCCAAAGAAGCGTTAGCGAACGAATTAAACCAAACAACATAAGCGGCTAGTGAGGAGGCAGGCCACTCGCTACGCTTCTTGGCCTGCCT
>NZ_AZFI01000431.1 GCF_001435755.1 Ligilactobacillus acidipiscis DSM 15836
TGGGAATTAAAGATTCAAGACTGCAGTTTGACCCGAAATATAAAAATAAGGTCACGACTGATGACTTTTACAATCATAGAAAAGCACGTTTCATTCATTTACTGCAATCCTACCCTTGTTTTTGCCCCGTTTGCGGCAAAAAGATGAAACGGAATGGCTTTAAAACTGTTGAAATGGTTGGCTTACCTTCAGGTGGTCTCACTAATATCTTTTCGATTCGCAAACAAAAATATCTTTGCCCTAGTTCAG
>NZ_AZFI01000432.1 GCF_001435755.1 Ligilactobacillus acidipiscis DSM 15836
AGTATGCAATAATTAATTTGAAAAAGTACGAATTTAGATACATGTTTTTACAAACTTTTGAAATTTGTTAGCTCTATGATAACTATCTTTATGCTGCGATTGTCGAGACTGACAGCTAAGAATAAATGTGTTTAAAATAGTCTTTGTTTAGAATTGTGCTGATAAGGGACGTCGTTATAGTGCGTTAGTGATTTTTGATCTTAGTTTGAGACCTACAAAGAATCTTTTGGTTGTACGTTCGTAGATGG
>NZ_AZFI01000433.1 GCF_001435755.1 Ligilactobacillus acidipiscis DSM 15836
ACTAACCTGATTGAGAACTTTAATAAGCATCTCAAGCGCACCACCCACCACAAAGAACAATTTCCAACGGAAGATTCACTGGATCGCTTCCTGGTTTCTCAGTTTAATGTTTATAACGAGAAGTCTCTGAAGCGGATCCACCGAGGGTTCAAAGGACTCCAGGACACCTTGGAAGCATCATTTATTTAAGTTAGATACATATTATATGTACGAAGGCATTTCATTTACACAA
>NZ_AZFI01000434.1 GCF_001435755.1 Ligilactobacillus acidipiscis DSM 15836
ATGTGCCGATATGCCACAGAAGTGGCTCAAACTACTTGAACTAACTGAAAAATTCCTAACTCAACCACAACCTGCTTAGCGAAAAAATTAGCTAAGTGTAGGTTTATTTGACTTGTCCAGAATAATGTTTTAACGATAGTGATTTAAACTTTAACATTCAGACACCTTATTCTTATTGCCTAGACCACCTACCTACTCACTATTTTCATAGATTATTTTGAATTACC
>NZ_AZFI01000435.1 GCF_001435755.1 Ligilactobacillus acidipiscis DSM 15836
TTTGATACTTTTTTATAACGCGATAACTTGCCAAAAGCCTTAGTCAAAGCTCTCAACGAGGATTTTAACTCTTCTGCTGAATAAGCATTCTTAACGGTCAAAGTTAAAAACAAAAACCGTCCTTTAGGCTCTCTCACAACTGCCTCTGCAATAATTTGTTTTAATTGGCTCGAATTTTTCATACTCTTTCTCCAATTGCATAACGGACACAACCGCTTTTTGCAA
>NZ_AZFI01000436.1 GCF_001435755.1 Ligilactobacillus acidipiscis DSM 15836
AATCTGACGAAGTATCTGGGGTTAGTCTCTAAGCGAGTCGCTTTAACCAATACCACCCCAAATAAACGTTACGTCAATGGGAAAAAGGTTGAAGAACATTACGCCATTATCATGACTAAAGTTGTGCCGACGAAAGAGAAACTAGCCAGCTTACCTAAATTACAGCAACAAGTCTATGACCTGGTTTTAAGGACGACGTTAGCGATGTTTGCTGATCCGTACG
>NZ_AZFI01000437.1 GCF_001435755.1 Ligilactobacillus acidipiscis DSM 15836
AATCTGACGAAGTATCTGGGGTTAGTCTCTACGCAAGTCGCTTTAACCAATACCACACCAAACCAGCGTTATGTTAATGGGAAAAAGGTTGAAGAACACTACGCCATTATTATGACTAAAGTCGTGCCGACGAAAGAGAAACTGGCCAGCTTGCCTAAATTACAGCAACAGGTCTATGATTTGGTTTTAAGAACGACGTTAGCGATGTTTGCTGATCCGTACG
>NZ_AZFI01000438.1 GCF_001435755.1 Ligilactobacillus acidipiscis DSM 15836
TGAATTTACCGTCCATGACAGGGATTGCTGATCCTAACTTGCGTCACCTGATGACTAACCTCATCATTGAACTGTATAAGTATCAGGCTGAAAGCGAACGTAAGCGGATCATTGAGCGGCAGCAACAAGGCATTGCGCTTGCCAAACAGCAAGGTAAATATCATGGCCGCAAACCCCAATACACACAAGACGATCCCCGCTTGCAACATGCTTTTAAGCTTT
>NZ_AZFI01000439.1 GCF_001435755.1 Ligilactobacillus acidipiscis DSM 15836
TGAATTTACCGTCCATGACAGGGATTGCTGACCCCAATTTACGTCAACTCATGACCAACCTCATTATTGAACTTTATAAATACCAAGCTGAAAGTGAACGTAAGCGGATCATTGAGCGTCAGCAACAAGGGATTTCCCTAGCCAAACAGCAGGGGAAATATCATGGGCGCAAACCCCAATACACCCAAGATGATCCCCGCTTGCAACATGCTTTTAAGCTTT
>NZ_AZFI01000044.1 GCF_001435755.1 Ligilactobacillus acidipiscis DSM 15836
ATTCATCAACAGGATTTGACAAAGAGCCATTTTTAATAGTCCCTTTAATCTTTAACACTTGTCCAGGGTGGATAACACTGTTGATCGTCTTACCATTGAGTTTTGCTAACTGGTACATATCTAACCCAACTCTATTAGCAATGCCCCACCAACTATCGCCAGAAACCACTTTGTAAGTGGTATTTTTAGCATTAGTTTGGTTGGATTTATTAGGCGTTACAGGTTTAACAGGAGTGTTGTTTTTAACGTCTCCGCTAGTTTTTCCCATAAAGTCTACTAAATCAACACTACCATCAATACCATACCAATTACTGCCAAACTGCCACATCGCAATGTGTGGGAATGATGGGAACCAATTAAAATCGGGTCTAGTTTGCAACGACATTGTTTTATAGTTGGCAATCCAAATAGATGTACCGTAACGTTTGCCATAGGCATTTATATCAATATAATTTTTGAGATAGCTTGAGCCAGTGTATAATGCAAACTTATAACCATGTGACTTAACATAGTCGCCAAAGGTGAAAATAGCTTGCGTGTTAGCACCTTTAGAGTAACTAGCGCCTTCTTCATAGTCTAAAGCAATCAAGCTACCCTTCTTTAGTCCTACCCTTTGAGCATCATTAACAGCCATTTGAGCCGACAGCTTGGCGTCTGATTGACTGCCACCAAATTGACCCCAGAAATAGGTTCCCACGTTTAAACCTAATTTACTAGCACTAGCTAATTGAGCCGATGCCTTAGGGTTCTGGTAATGGTAACCTTCGCCACCGCCGTGTCCGCCAGTCTTAACGATAGCGCCTTTCATACCTCTATTTGTAAATTGTTGCATGTAGCTAGGTGTTGACCCTTGGTAACTGGAAAAGTCACCGATTAAGTTACGAGTAGCGTCCGCACTAGCATTTGTGCCAAACAAAAAGAGCAATCCCAGAACGGTAATCACTCCCAATAGGCATCTATTTAGTTGTCTTTTCACTTTTGTCCCCCTCTCCAGGGATGATAACCTTACTATCCCCAGTAACCACACCTAGTAAACCAAGAATAACCAGCAGCGTGTTCAGGATATTAACAATTCCTTGCCAATCAATTGGAAAGTTGATGCCAAACAGTGTCATAATTTGCTGGATCAAAACAACCAATAGGGACAACAAACCAGCAATTTGTTTTCCGTTCCACGAACCATCCTTGTCTTTCAGAATGCTAAACAGCTTTTTAATTTCAAACTTCTTCATTCTATTGTACTCCTTTCACTAAACTTGTTAGTCGCTTAACCTCTTTGGTCATGTCGTCAATAGTTTCTTGCATGTCGTCTAATTTGGCATGTAGTTGTAAATTTTCTTTGCGAACTTCCATCAACTCTTTGTTAGTGGCTTTAAGGTCGTTATTAGCCTGTCTAAGTTCTTTCATGATGTCTACATCACTGTTACGCCAATTCCCCCTAAGCGTGATCAATGCACCGCCAATCCCACCGATGAGTGTGATCAATGCGACCCAGATTCCTGTCTGCATTAGAAATCACCTGCCAATATATCGATCCAGAAACTCACTGCGTTTGCAAAGACCAATGCTGTTTGCATAGTGAACATTTGTGATAGCAAATAATCACGATAGATGAATAACGCCAAATAACCCGTCCAAATGCCCATGCCGATTACAAGAAAGATAACTTTGCCTTTAACATAGTGATGCTTGCTAAAAGCTACATATAGGCCAAATAAGGTGAGTATCACGATCAGTTCCAGTAACCCACTGTCAAAAGCATGACGTACGACATAATAATTGTTCTGTGCCGGCGCACCTTTCAATTCTTGAAACTTCCCCTTCCAAATAAATAAGGCAAACACCAGAGTCGCGAATGCCTTACTGATAATATTTCGGTTGTGGACGAATCTCTGCTTTATCGTCCAGGGTTTTTCATTTGCCATATATACACCTTCTTACTTGCGCAAAAATAGCCGCCCTTGCGTACTGTGGATTTCGTAGGCGACTGCGTTTTTTTATAACGATTTAATAAAAGCCTCTGCCGTAGGCAAAAATCTTTCGTGCCCAGCATGGTTTAAATGACTAACATCGTGATCGCTTTGCATAAAATTTTTTCTAAAATTGGCATCCCATGGCGTGATATTACTGTGTTTGCTAGAGTTAAAACAAGCTATCCCAAACAAATTGCATTCGTCCTCGATAGCTTGTGCATATTCATTTAATTTTATTGACTTAGTATCTGTATCTCCAATGCTCCACGGCGTAAAAAAGGCTATTTTACCCTTAGGATACTTGATAACAAGCCCTTTGATTAGCTTAGCAACTCCAGTTTTAAAATCTGCAATGGAATACTGGCCATTGTAATCATTTTTGCCACCGATCACAATCACATAATCGGCATCATCGTCCATGTCTTGATAGCGATCAACGACAGGTGTGCCGTTTCTACTAGGATCAATCAATCCGTTGCCGTTTACTCCATAATTGCGATATGTCATGTTGTATTTGATAGCCAATTTATTATGCCAAGTATCTCCAACACTATCATTATTATTTTTAACGTAACTATCGCCAAGCATATTAATGCGTTTACCAGTTAAATTTGAATTTGACGCCCCACCTTGCTTAGAAGTGGATATTTTCGGATTAGGCTCCACACTCGTATCTGTTCCAGCGCGTAAATAAGCATTGTGATCTAGGCGATAAGAGTATTCTCCACCCTTGCCTTCGCCGGTTACTAATCCACCGACAAATGTTTGCCCATCGCTTTGGAATTCTGCTAAAACATACAAGTTTTTAGAGCCACCACCACGGACAGTTACCACTGTCCCACTGGTTACATAAAAAAGTTGTGATACTTGATATTTTTCATCAATCCCATGCGTATGTGTATATTCGTTTTTGTGATTGGTATTTGCATCTGAACCAATGTAAGACCGTGTGTCCCACAACAGTGGAAGATTTTCCCACTCAACCGAACCAACTAGTTTGTCTGGTAGCGTATACCCCATAAGCTTAGGATAGCGTTTAACTATAACATTATTGTTGCTTAACTTGTACGTCCAGTTAGATATTCTAATAAAGCCCTCTGACGGGGCAATAGCCATGATAGTTTCTTGAACACTAATCCCATCGTGTAATGATTGCGAATATTGCCCGTTTGCATCCCAGAATGAAATCATAGAAGAATAATGATCACCATATCCAGTGACTGAAATAATGTCGCCTTTATGAACGATAATAGGTTGTGTTAGTGAAAAATTACTATTAGTAACAATTGTTCCTTCAGGAACTCCGTCTTTATCCTGCTTAGCTTTATTAGCAATATATCCAGTAGTCCAATTTTTTATAATTGGACCACCTCCGAAATTAACGCCGTTTGCTCGTGCTTCTTTACTCAATTTAGGAGAATCAACAGCATTATCTGCAAGTCCGGTTGATTGCCATATGCCCCCATCTTGCCAACCGCTATTCCAGATCCACCAATGGCCATTGTCTTGAGTAACGTACATGCCCGAAGCGCCATTAGGATATTTAGCTGTCAAAGCCGCTTTGTTTGAAAACGTTTCTTTAGGGCCTCCGCCAGATGTGGCTTTTGCCATTGCAATTGCGTCTTGACTTTTTTGCAAAGAATTGATTGAACGGGCATCCGTTGTTTGAATTTGATTATCTTGCGCAGTTTCATGTATGCCTAAAGTCTCAAACTGTCCACGTGCTTCTATTAATTCTGATATTGCTCCTAAATATTCCATATCACTTGCGTCCTCTAGTAGTTTTATTAATGCATCAGGAATCTGTGCCAGCGGACCACGAACATCTATTCCTGTTTGCTTGTGCAAAATTGCATCCTTTATTGTTTGAAGATCTTGTAATTTGCTCTGGTCAAATGGTGTGGCATCGCGATAATCAACTTGTGCTCTTTCTACCATTAACTTGTGCCTCCTTGGTTATTTTCTAAAGCCGATAATCTAGCTTCAAAATTGTTGTTATACGAGTTTTGAGTGTTTTCGTATTGCTGTAATTGTTCTGGCGTAGCGTAATTCAAATTATTAACTCGATTTATTAGATCGGTTGTATTTTTCTGTAATGCCGATATTCGATTGTTGACACCAGCAAGATCAGCATCATCTATACCTTTTTCGAGTTTGTCTATTAAAGTTTGTTGGTTTTTGATCGACTGTTGCAGTTCGGTATTCTCATCTCGAAGCTTAGTGATTTGTGTGCTGTATCCCTCAACTTGTGAACGCAAATTTTTAACTTGCTCGGCAGCGTTCCTATTTTCCGATTCATATTGACTAAGTGAGACTGCCTTATCTGCAATAGTCAAGCTCGACTTATTAGGATTACTAAAATCAATCGTCTTAGCAGTAACCCTCAAAAGTTGCTTACTTGCGACATACTTGTTATCGAAAACATACCGATCAGACACATTAAAAGCACTGAAGTTAGGTAGCTCCAACGCTTCTACTGTCCATATTTCATTAGCTGTTTTTTGTTTTGCGATCCATTGTCTAGCTTTCGTTAGCAAGATACCAGGGTCATGAACATCATCCCACACTACCGATTTTTTTATCAGACCGAACTCATCTACAAGTGTGGGGATGTCAAGCCAATCTATCCCATCATTGACTGATTTAATATCAACTCTTGGGCGACTGATATCGTTTGGCTGATCGGGTGTTTCATTTTTATCTTCGATTACTGCTCCCAATGGCTGAAGTCTTGTAATGACTTCGGTAGGATCTATTTTTACACTAGCAGAATTTAAGTTTAATGATAACTGAATCGGGTTGCTATCGCTGTGGTCGGTGCCCAGATCTTGAACATAGTCAATATAATTAACTCCATCAATACGCTCAACTTTAATGAAACCACCTAAGCGACTGACCAACTTATCTTTAATGGTGTCCCAAGTAGTGGCACCGTCTTCAATATAGCGATAAACATTATCGGTTGAATTAGTTACATCACATCTACGAATCGTAAACCGCTTATACGGTTGTGTTTGATTGTTATGTGAAGTAATCAAGCGAGTAAAGAACTCTGCCGGGGTCGTATTTTGAACTTTAGCCCACGATTGAGGCGTATCTTGCAAGTAGTTTTGAATATCTTCAAAAATAAAAGACTGAACAAACTGCCCACTATCTTTCATTTCGCGTGTTACATCTAAAGCACGCCCTCTAAAAATTTGTTTATCATCTTGATAGACTTCAATATGTGTTTTTAGTGGCTTAACATTACCGAACAAATAATTATCTTGATTAACAGTTAATTGAAGATCATTGATTTCAGATTCTTTCAATTCTAATTTTCCATCTGAAATATAATCACCAGTTAATGGATTATATACAGTGTGAGCCACGGTTGAATACGGATCATCATAAGCGATAATTCTATACATCAATACATCACCTCGACATAGAAACCAAACTTGACAACCGCACGTCCGTCCATCGACATTTTGTTGTTGCCAACTGCAAGCACCATTTGTGTGTCTTGATAATGTCCTTGCGATAGTGCTATTTCGCCAAAGTCTCCAGTGATTGTAACGTTACCCGACACATCAATCGAGCAGTGAACTGCACGTGATCCCCAATTATATAAGTTAATTTCTGTTTTATCATCAACACGATATTCGGTGGTTTGGAAAAACCATTGTGGAAAGTAAACATTATCCCAAATGTCAGCTCCAGCATCATCATTAGAAATAGCAAACGGATAACAGTCAAAGACAACTGTGCAAGCCAGTGTGCCTTTTTCGGCATCATCGTCCACAGTTACACTCTTACACTTTCCCAGCCAGTGACAACCGTTGTCGTGGCTGTCATAGAGTGGCTGAATACCCAGTGGCATCAACTGCCGTTTAATCTCTTTTTCAGCGTATTTCCGCGTCGGATAATCTTGTTCGAACAACATTACTTGGTAGGTAATTTCGCGATTGTCGAAATAACGTTCACCGCCGTTGAGTTGGCTAAAATCATAAACACCCTGCATGTACGGGACTGATTCAACGATTTCCCGTTCGCTAGGTGTGGGCGCTTCACGATTAGCCATAAACATCCGATTATCCATTGAATTGTACTCGCCGAACGTAAAACTTTCTTCTTCTACCTCAAAACCAACATTCTTAAAGTAATCCTTGTCTATCATGAGAACCTACTCCTTAATCTAACGTTATTACCTAATTCATTATCCATTCTGCCCGACGTTTTCTTAACAACTGAATCACCGTCAAGAATCAAATCAGTGTCTTTATCATTGATTGCCTGCACGATCATCTGCGCCATTCGAGCCAGTCCACTATCGTCAAACGATGCATCAAACTGATCGTTTATATTACGAGATACAGACAGACTAGGCGACATCTGACTATCAAGCCTGCCAATTGAATTAGAGGCTTGGCCTGCTATCCTACTAGCCATTGTTGCAACATTTTTCTGTACCTGAGCAAATTGAGAAGTTAAACCAGAATTAAACCCATTCATGATTGCATTACCAGCAGGAATCAAAAGACGTCTATCATAACTGATAGGGCCTTTGTGTTTTCTTATCCACGAACCAATGCCGGATACAAACTTTTTGACACTGCTAAAAGCTGATGTAAGTCCACTCTTGAAACTATTCATAATAGCCCGACCTGCTGCGCCAAGATCAATATTAGATAGACTATGGAATACTGATTTAATGCTAGAAACCACTGTATGTGCCACTGACTTCATGCTATTCCACGCAGAAGACGCTGCCGACTTCATGCCGTTTACTGCGGATGAAACAGCTGACCTTGCTCCATTTATCGCACTTGAAATCGTTGATTTGATACCGTTCCAAATACTACTTGCAGCACTTTTTAAAGCATTCCATGTTGACTTAACAGCACTACTTAATGCTTTGGCTGCACTACTTACAGCTGATTTAATACCGTTCCAAACTGAACTACTTACAGACTTAATGCCATTCCAAATTGATATGACAACACTTTTCAAGCCATTGAAGATTGAAGTAACAATTGTCTTGATATATTGAACAACAGCTTGGATAACTGCTTTTGTACCGTTCCAGATACTGCTTGCAGCACTTTTAATTGAGTTCCAAATGAGCATCACATCAGATTTTAAGGCTGCGAAATTGCCAGTTACTAAATCAATAACTAATAAGACTGGCCCTAAAATAGCAGCTTTAATCATGTTCCATATACCACTTGCAATCGTCATTATGCCAGTCCAAACGCCACTTAGATACGCAGATATAGTTGACCAAACAGACATGACTACTGAAGATATTCCACTCCAAATTGTAGTTAAAAATGTCTTAATGTTATTCCAAATAGTTGTTGCAATAGTTTGAATTCCAGTCCATACCGTGGTCAGAAAAGTTGTGACGGTTGTCCAAACATTTGTAACTGTTGTGACGATACCATTCCATAATGTACTGAAAAATGTTGCAATTCCAGTCCACACTGCAACGGCTGTTGTCTTGATCGTGTTCCATGCATTAACTAACCATGTGGTAAACGCCTGCCAAATTGCTTGACCCGTCTTTGTTTGTGTAAAGAAATAAACTAATCCAGCAGTTAAAGCGGCAATTGTTGCAATAACAGCAACGATTGGGTTAGCTGCTAGAATACTAAAGAAATTCTTGAATGCTCCACCAACTTTGGACACGATACCGACAACTTTCTGTATACCGTTGAAAGTAGCAATAAATGTTAGGATCCCTAATGTTAAAGGTTTGAGCCAATCGGCATTTTGCTTAGCAAAATCAAATATTTTCTTGAAACTGTTAACAATTATTGGTATATCCTTAATGATCACCTTGTTAATAACATCAAAACCTTTGTTGATACTATATTTCATGTTGTTCATCATTTGAGCAATACCAGGCAATTTAGCTTTTGCTAATCCCGTATCAATTGCAGTCAACATACTAGCTAAGCCTTTAACAACAGATGTTTTAATATTAGCAAAAGATGTCCGAATACCGACACTGTTCTTGCGAGATAATTCAGCAAAGCCATTCTGTCCTTTGTCCAATTCAACAAATTTCTTGTTCAAATCATCAACTGTTATTTTGCCTTTTTTCAATGCTTGAAAAAGGTCTTGTTCTGCTGATTTACCAGTAAAACCAAACGCATTAGCAACCTTACGCAAGGCGATCGGCATAGTCTCTTGTAAAGTCCGATAACTCATCAAATCAACTTTACCCGTGGCCAACATCTGACTGTACTGCGTCATACCACGACTAGCATCGGCAACACTTGCACCAGAAGCCAAAAACGCATCATTCAAGGCAACTGCAGCCTTAGCGCCGGATGTAGCTCCACCTGTTAATGGAGCGAAGTTTTGAGCTGATTTAGTGATATCGTCTAAAGAAGTAGGTAAGCCATCAATGCCTTTATTAAGCACTCGCATAGATTTATTTGTATCTTTAGTTGAATAACCCAAGGCCCGCATAACTTTTGGGTATTTGTTCAAAGTATCGAAACGATCGACCGCATAACCGACTGATTGCCCAACATAATGTATTGCCTTACTAGCAATCGCCATCGCAGCGCCTGTCACAGCTCCGAACTTGATCATACTGCCAGAGCCTTTTTTATTGCCACCTAGCACGGCACCAGTTGCTGACTTTGTGCTACTTGTCATTCTGGACATAGCACTCGTATAGCCGCTAATGTCAGCAGTAAAGACACCTTTTACTTTTTCAGCTGCCATTATCTTCCTCCTTTCTCTTAAAGCTGTTGTGCCATTGTTTCATCAACTGAGCATATTGCTCCATTTTTGGATGATTGATATTAGGCTGCTTATGCACGTCAATCTTTCTCTCTTGTTTGTCAAATTCACGATATGTCTTTTTAATCGCCGATTTAGGATTTTTGGACATCGTTGCATTAGCGATACTTACCGCTTGCTCGGTCATATATCGGCGTTGATCAAGCGTGCGCAGTTGAGCACCCTCGAATAAGGCATTAAGTTCTGAATTATACATACAAAAAAGAGGCTCAACATCATAAATGCCAAGCCTTGCAGCGTCCCTTATGATAGAGTTTCTTTCATCATCTGAATTCCGGAACTCAGACCGTCGATATTGGCTTTGTCCTCTTCTGTCTTGTCCTTTTTCTTCTTCAAGATAGCGAGAAATTTCTCTTCTTGTCCCAGAAATTGAGTTGCTGCGTGTCTGAAAAAATCGGACTTTTTAATTTCCTCGGCAAACTTGTCAATCAGTTTTCCAATTCCACCAGCTTCTTCTGCGTTAGCCTCAACTGCATCGATCAGTTCATCTTTTGTGTGATTGGTCATAGACTGCAAGGCACTGACTAATGCCGTGTCTGATTGCTGATAGATCAAACCAAGCCAGATCGTTGCGGCTCCATTTTCTGCAGAGTTACCATCAGCATCTTTCGAACTGAAATTCTGATCTGCTTTCCATTTTGCTTTGAAGTTAAATTTTAATTCTTCAACTTTGTCACCAATTCTAAATTCAATCATATTGTTTTATTCCTCCATAATACCCGCCAGAACAACGTTCTTATTGTTTATTTCGTGGGCGAGTGTCTTATTTTTTTTTTGAAATAGCCTTAGAATACGCCTGAGAGAACTACCCTTCCGCAGGTGGTTCTTCGGCTTTTGCTTTAATAGTCACTGCACATTGAGCTGTTTTAGAACCGTCCTTAGTTGTTGCTGTGATATTAACTGGCTCATCCTTAGCTTTAACAGCTGTTACTTTCCCATTACTATCAACGGCCGCAACTGCTGTATTATCTGAACTCCAACTGTATGCTTTATTCGTTGCATTAGCTGGGCTTAAAGTCGCCTTCAAAGTGGCTGTCTGTCCTGTTTCAAGTGCTAAAGTAGTTTTATCCAAAGCAATACCTGTCACATGAATAGGTGGCACTGTGGCTCCCTTAGCGTCCAAGAAATCACTAATGTTTGTGCTAGATTCCTTATCAGCGTTCTCATCAAATGCCAACTTATAGTCACCATCAGCAACTATTGTGTTAGGCTCCAGCCCATGAACTTCAGTGGCGCCAGCTCCTTTTGCTCCAGCACCGACAAATGTGCCGTCTTTCTTGAACACTTTCAAATATTGGTTACTACGATCTATTTCTTCTGCCATGATTAGCCTCCTTACTCGGCTATCAATCGTACTCCGTCACTCAACGCTTCCGCCGTATTGTCGAGTGGAGCGTCTATTTTCCCGATGTTTCAGTTGAATCAGTGAACTCGCCAGTTTTTTCGCCAGGACGTTCGTAATCGTAAATCTTGTGTAAGATGTCGACCTGTTCCTGCGTCAGTGGGAAGTCGCCATCGACTAACTTACCGATAATATCCAAGGTAGAATCGCATTCAACGAAACCATCCTGACCTTCTGACAAGTCAGCTGATTCAACTACCGCATAGCCAAACATTGCAGGGAAAATCTTATGGTCGCCTTCGTCTTTAGCCAAACGATCGTCAACCTGTACTCGCCAAACTTTAACTTGCTTGCCTTCGTGTTTTGCTTTGATAATTACTTCAGAAGCTTCATCACCTGGGACAATGTAGTTAGTGATTTCGATTGAGTCTTCATTAGTGCCTGGAGCCAGTACACGGCCCATTTTTGTTTGCTCGTCTGTTACATCACCTTCGATTGATGTTGAGCCATCAGTCTGATGTGCTGGTAACAATGCAGGTTCGCCAACTTTAGCGTCTACCGATTGGATAAAGTACCAAACATCTTTACCGGATAACGGCATATCCTTAACGGTCTTTACACCGTTGTTAGTTCCTTCAGCAGCCATATTTCATAGCCTCCTTATAATATTGTTGTAACTAAAAACAGACACCGCTTGAGTTCTTTCTCTGTGCTGGTGTCTATCATCGTTGTTGCTGTCATGCTACGGATATTCGTGCATGAACTAATTGCATATTTAACTTTTCTGATCAGTCTTTCAAACTCATTAGCAGTCATACCGAGCGGATCAGCATATAAATCTATTTGTTGTTGGATCTCGTAAAGTGCCCCACCAGTCTTATTAGATTGGTCATTGTCAATGTGTACGCCAATCTGAACAAGTGGCAAAGCCTCGTCAATGCTAGGCTGATTAAAATAACACTTTAAGCCCACCTGTTGGAATGCAGCATACAATTCTGTATACCATTCATCAGTCGTCATACACTTAATAACCTCCTTAATTCTTGATAGAAAAACGGCTCGGCAGCTTTAGTTCCAGGTCGTATATATGGTTGAGCTGCCATTTTATAAGTGCCGTATTCAACATAGCCGCCATAATAGGCCTCGGACTCATACGAACCAGTGATCACATCGCCATGCCTTTTAGTTGACAATTGATTGATGTGAGCTTTCATGTAGCCAGTATCAACTGGTGCGATTGACTTAGAATTTGCTTGAGCTTTTTTAGTGGTTCTCTCAATGGCTTTAAACGTCTCGTTTCTGGCTTTAACCTTGGACACTTCAAAGGACCTATACAGTTTATCAAGTCTTTTAAATTCGATGTTCATTCCGCCATATCGTCTCATCGAGCCACCACCTTACGCACTTACGATCAATACAGTTCGCCGTCTGCCAAATGATTTATTAACATCATATTTTCGACCGTCGAACTGTACCCGATTTACACCATCGGCTAATGTCGGTAGATGCACCTCAAACGCTTGTTTATCAGCCAACCCATGGGTCATTAGCACATTTGTGTTAGCGACCGGACTGATCAAACATGGAGTATCTTTTGCTGTAACAGTCTCACCAGGGGCATCATCAGGACCCCCGCCGCCGTTCGACTTTGTTAACAAAGTGACACGATCAGAAAATCTCATATAAAACGCATCCTGATCTGTCCATACTTTTGCTTGCGGTATTTGTCCAGAAAGCTTGCATAGCGGGGCAGGTCAATATCGCTCCATGTACTCGATACTGAACCTTCACTGCTAGAGGCTTTACCTTCGTCTCCCAAACGATTGTACATTTGGACCACAACATCTTTGACGATAAAGTCAATGTCATTCGGCATTGTTATCGCCTGTCCGTTGTTATCCTGGTTGATGTACGCCAGAATCTGGTCCTTAGCGTTTGAGATCAATTCATTGATCAAATTATCCTGTTTGTCATCTGTGACACCAACAAGAATCTTGATCGAATCTCTTAGGGTATTTGTAGTTTCATCAGCCATATGTCAGCCCCCTTACTTAGCACTCCATTGAACCCCATCGGCTAGTGCTTTACTGGTATTCTCCAATGGGGCTGCTATTTTCCCGCGTCAGCTTTAACTGTAACAATACCAACCATCTTCTTGTTGCGGATAACAAAGTCCACATCTTCCAGCATGAAGTGGTATGTGGCTTGCTTAGCAACTGCAACGCTGTCTTGTGCCGCAGTTGTCAATGTGACATTCAAGCCGTAAACGACAGTCAAGTTTTCGTATGTCGTGAACAAAATAACATCATTGTCCATATTCTCCACAACTTCAACTGCATAACCGCCGATGTTTTTCAGTGTGCCATCGACTAGCTCGGCATCTCCAAGCACAGTGTTGCGGTTCTGCAATTCAACAACATAGTGAGTTGCTGTTGCTTGCGACATGAACCACTTGTACTGACCAGCACGCAAGTAACGTGGCTCGACTTGTGCAGAGTAAGTTGTTAATTCTTGAATCGTTGGCAACTTGTCAGTATCTAACACAGAGAATGCTGCGCCATCACCAGCACCTTTCGCTTGTTTGATGAAACCATCGTTTAGTTTCAAGAAAGCATCATCTGAAG
>NZ_AZFI01000440.1 GCF_001435755.1 Ligilactobacillus acidipiscis DSM 15836
TTAAAACGGTCGCTTGCGGTGTTTCTAAGAAGACTTCGGCGGCTTTTTGCACTTGCTGTTGGTGATTGATTTGTTGCTTAATGGCTGCACTGCCAGTTAATTGTGTTGGGACATCAGCGATCAATTTCACTACGAACTTCTTAATTTGGCTCAAAAAGTTATCCGGGGTGCGTTCTTCGGTACTGATTTGCTGTAACGCTTGCTCCCATTTTGCTGTCATCT
>NZ_AZFI01000441.1 GCF_001435755.1 Ligilactobacillus acidipiscis DSM 15836
TTAAAACGGTCGCTTGCGGTGTTTCTAAGAAAACTTCGGCGGCTTTTTGCGCTTGCTGTTGGTGATCGATTTGTTGCTTAATGGCTGCACTGCCAGTCAATTGCGTGGGAACATCAGCAACCAATTTTTCCACGAACTTTTTGATTTGGTTCAAAAAGTTATCCGGGGTACGTTCTTCGGTACTGATTTGTTGTAACGCTTGCTCCCATTTTGCTGTCATCT
>NZ_AZFI01000442.1 GCF_001435755.1 Ligilactobacillus acidipiscis DSM 15836
CTTTCAAAGTAAAACGCTCAATTCTTACTACCATACCTTGGAAATTGTGGGGGCTAAATTAAATAAATTAGAAGTTTGCGTCTTATATCAACTGTGGCAGCTGCCGCAATTAACGGAACTCCTGGCACAATATCCGCTCTTATTTTTAGTGGATGACACCTTGCAGCCTAAATTCGGCCAGAAGTTCGCCCACGTTAAAGTTTTACACGACCATGCCCG
>NZ_AZFI01000443.1 GCF_001435755.1 Ligilactobacillus acidipiscis DSM 15836
TCTACGGTAAGCGTCTTGAGCTTGTCTTGAAGTTGACTAGCTAGTTCAAGTACGGCTTGAGTCATGAACTGACTGTCGCGACCATGGAGCCGTTTAACAATTGTCAGGCGACTCTTACGCTCCACAAAAGTAGCCACAGCTTGACCTTTACGTTTACCAGAAAGTACGGTATCAGCTTCAAAGTGGCCGAATTCCTGGCGAGTTTCTACTTTATGAGG
>NZ_AZFI01000444.1 GCF_001435755.1 Ligilactobacillus acidipiscis DSM 15836
AATCGCGGGCAGGTGTACCAATTTAGAAAAATGATGAAAAGATTGATGAATGTTAGCTGCATTTTGTTGTATAGTAGACATGGGCATGAAACTCCTCTGTATGTGTTTGTGTGATGCTTATATTATACAGATGTGGAGTCTTTCATGTCTATTTTTGTATAGAAAAACCCCGAACTGACGGGGCTTCAATGTGCTTTTTCAACTTTCAACCTTTAG
>NZ_AZFI01000445.1 GCF_001435755.1 Ligilactobacillus acidipiscis DSM 15836
GATGATTTAAAAAACAAATAAGAATAAGGTTGATGCAAAAAGTATTAGCGGATCACCCTGAAATGTAACCTGGCTGTTAACGATTCATTACTTTCTTACTATTCTGAAGTTGAGGATATTACTAAGGATATTTTATTCTTGGCAAGTGACAAAGCTAAGACAATTACCGGAACAGAATTAGTAATTGATCATAATAGCCTACTATTTAAAAATAT
>NZ_AZFI01000446.1 GCF_001435755.1 Ligilactobacillus acidipiscis DSM 15836
ACAAATTTTTAGAAAAAGTTGTAAAGTGCTGAAAATGAACTTGAAAACCAAGGATTATTATTTCAGAAAACCATGCACTTTAATCCCAAAACTGGTAAAAATGAACCAAATAGATTGTATTTAGCAGATTTAGAAGTTACGGCAACAGACATTTATACAAAATCTCGGCAACAAGAGCCACGAACCCTTGGTACACGCGAAAGTGTCAAAACG
>NZ_AZFI01000447.1 GCF_001435755.1 Ligilactobacillus acidipiscis DSM 15836
CACCCGAAGGCAAACCGAGCATCTCAACGGTTTTAAAACCGTTGTAGCGCATTTTTTGACCACAAACTGGGCAAGCACAAGGATAAGATTGCCGCAAATGGATCTTGCGGACTTTTTTATGTTGGTAAAATCCTGCAGCTATCACTTTATTCTTATATTTTGGATCAAATTCCAGGTGTGAGTCTTTAATTCCCAATAGATCCAGTGTACAAT
>NZ_AZFI01000448.1 GCF_001435755.1 Ligilactobacillus acidipiscis DSM 15836
TTGAACATTTAAGTGGACAGAAAAACCCATCAAGGTCTTTAATGGTGTTACCACACAATCCATTAGAAAGAAGGACCTTGATGAGCACCACTATTTTATCATTCCAGAACCGTGTTGTCATTGAAACGCTTCATAATGAAGGACGTTCCTTGCGATACATCGCTAACTACTTAGGCTTTAGTAAGACCACCATCTTTAACGAACTTCACCG
>NZ_AZFI01000449.1 GCF_001435755.1 Ligilactobacillus acidipiscis DSM 15836
AGTGTTGCACTTAACTTGACAATTGAGGAAAGAAAATAGGGACCCTTTCAGTTAACATGTGCTAACCAAAAGGGGGGGCCCTATTTTCTTTTAATACCGTATTTCACACGGTATCGAATAAAGGTCGTCCGTTTAATACCTGTATTTCGCGACACATCAATGTCACTCATGCCTGCTCGATAAAGCTTAAAAGCATGTTGCAAGCGGGG
>NZ_AZFI01000045.1 GCF_001435755.1 Ligilactobacillus acidipiscis DSM 15836
CTATCAGTACCAAATATTATAGAACCGGAATAATTCCTAGTCTCTTTTTTTGTTTCTAAATAGTGTTAAGTTTTACAAAACGTTTAAGAATTAAAAACGTTGATATATAACCTTTTTAATACAGTTGAATTCAGATATAGTGTATAATAAGTAAGTCAAGTTAATGTTTTTTTAGCAACTATAATTAATTAAACTGAACTTTTTTAAGATATAATTGTATGTGATATAATTGCCCAAGTGGTGAAAGGAGAGAAGAAATGAAGCAGGCGGTAAGTAAAAAAGATGCATTAGCTATTTTACAAGAAAGTGCTGATAGTATTCGTCAGTTGATCGGCAATCAAAAATACGCTTTGTGTTTAACTGATTGTCCCGCGTTTGATGATGTTGCTGACACTCGTATTTATGGTTTTTCTTGTCAGGTTCAATTTGCTGTTTCTTGTGGTTTGTTGACTAATGACGAAGGGGAGCAAATGGTGACCACTTTGGAAAATGACCTCGAGATGATCAAACAAGAAGCTGTCGATCGTTCTGCTCAGTGATAAGTATGAAATGAAAAAAATTAAAGAAAAAATACAATACTTTGATAATTATCTTTTTATCCCATACATTATCCTTTGTGTAGTTGGGATCATAATGGTTTATTCGGCTAGTTCGATCAATCTTTCCTATGGGGGATTAAAAGCGGATTCCTATTTATGGAAACAGTTGATTTTTGTGATAATTGGAGTTTCAGCTTTATTGGTCGTCTGTCATTTGAATCCGCGCTGGTGGGCTAATTCTAAGTTTATATTGATCAGTTATGTTATTTTGATACTTTTGTTGGGATTTGCATTGTTTTTTACAAATCCGATCAATGGCGCTCGTGGGTGGATCAATTTTGGACCTGTTAGTTTACAACCAGCTGAGTTTTGTAAATTATATTTTGCTTTGTTTATGGCTCGCCTGATGTCCTTGCGAGAAAAAGGCTTTGAAAATGGTGTTTATTACAGTACTGGTTCTAAAATCAAACCTTACCTCTTAGTCGGCTTGATGTTGTTCTTCATTTTGGTAGCTCCGGATTTTGGCGGTTTTACTATTAATTTGATGGTTATTCTAGTCATCGCTACAGCATCTACCAATAATGGCCGATTATCGTATAGGAAAAGAACGGCTATTTGGTCTGCAATTGCTCTAGTATTATTGGGTGCAATTCAGCTTTTACGTCTGGGCAATCCTCTTGGCGGTACAAAATATGCGTATATGTACGCGCGCTTCCAAGCTTTCTTTGACCCGTTTTCGGTAGCGGATTCGTCAGGTAAACAACTGGTAAATTCGTATTACGCTATTAGTAACGGCGGTCTTTTGGGGCTTGGATTGGGTAATAGTATTCAGAAACGCGGATACTTACCAGCACCGTATACGGATTTTATTTTGTCAGTGATCAGTGAGGAGCTAGGCTTTGTGGGTACCGTAGTGATATTAGGTTTATTATTTTTTATAATTGCAAGGATCTTTTTAATCGGGATCAGGTCACAGAATACTTATAATACTTTGTTTTGTTATGGTATTGGTTCTTTTATGCTGGTTCAGTCTTGCTTTAATATTGGCGGTGTTCTAGGATTATTGCCGATCACCGGTGTTACTTTGCCGTTTATCTCCTATGGGGGTTCAAGTATGATAGTTTTGTCGTTATCCGTTGGAATGGTCATGAATATCGCTGCTAACCAGAATCGTGGCATGGAGATCGATATTACTGAAAAATAGGTAGTTCGCTTGAATGAGTGTCGACTACATGAAAATTTAATTATGAAAGTGGTGGGAATAAATGGAAAAAGTTTTAATAGCCAATCGTGGTGAAATTGCTATTAGGATCATTCGTGCTTGTCACGAACTGAAGTTAAAAACTGTTGCTGTGTATGCCAAGGAAGACGAGTATGGGGTACATAGGTTTAAGGCTGATGAGGCTTATTTGATCGGGGCCGGGAAAAAACCGATCGAAGCCTATCTAGACATTGCTGACATTATCCGTGTTGCAAAGATGACTGGGGCGGACGCTATTCATCCTGGATATGGTTTTTTAGCTGAAAATGAAGAATTCGCACAGAGTTGTCAAGAAGCAGGCATTACATTTATCGGACCGACTGTTTCGCAATTACGCATCTTTGGTGATAAGGTGACTGCAAAACAAATTGCGACTAAGTCTGGACTACATACGATCCCTGGTACGACAGACCCTGTGACTTCTTTAAATGAAGTTGCAGAACTGGCAAGAAAGTTTGGTTATCCGATCATGTTGAAGGCTGCCTTAGGCGGTGGTGGACGTGGAATGCGGATCGTCCATAACGAAAAAGAATTAGAGACCAATTACAATCGAGCAAAAAGTGAGGCCAAACAAGCTTTTGGCAGCGATGAACTTTATGTAGAAAAATATTTAGATCATCCAAAGCATATTGAGGTCCAAATTTTGGCTGATCAACATGGACACGTTATGCATTTATTTGAACGTGATTGTTCTGTACAAAGAAGACATCAGAAAGTGATCGAATTTGCTCCAAGTTTGACTCTTAGTGAGCAAAGGCGACAAGAAATTTGCAATGCCGCAGTTGAATTAATGAAATCTGTTGACTATCAAAATGCGGGAACTGTCGAATTTTTGGTGACAGACTCGGATTTTTATTTTATTGAAGTTAATCCGCGAGTTCAGGTAGAACACACTGTTACTGAAATGATTACGGATATCGATATTGTCCAAACTCAAATTAAAATTGCTGCAGGTCAAGATTTGTTCTCAGAAATCGGTTTACCTCGACAAGAAGAACTGACAATGCATGGTTCGGCTATCCAATGTCGGATCACAACCGAAGATCCAGAAAATAACTTTTTACCCGATACAGGAAAAATTGAAACTTATCGTTCACCAGGTGGCTTTGGAGTGCGTTTGGATGGAGGAAATGCATATGCAGGAGCGACTGTCACACCGTTTTTCGATTCTTTATTAGTAAAGGCCTGTGTTCAGGCACGAACTTTTAAAGATGCGGTTAAAAAGATGACTCGCGTTTTGAATGAATTCCAGATCCGTGGTGTTAAAACTAATATTGGTTTCATGCTTAAAGTTTTGGCCCATCCAATTTTTTATACAGGCCAGGCACATACAACTTTTATTGATGATACTAAAGAATTATTTATTCCTGAAAAAGAACTAAATACAAGTAATATGCTGCTGAAATATGTTGGTGATATTACTGTCAATGGTTATCCAGGAATGCAAAGACACAAAAAAGTATATTTTCCAGAACCTCAACTCGATACTTCTTTGATCACAGGACAACCGCATAAAAATGCTAAAACTGTTTTAAAGACCTCTGGGGCTAGTGCAGTAGTTGATTGGATCAAACAACAGCCCAACTTGTTATTGACTGATACTACGATGCGTGATGCGCACCAAAGCTTATTTGCTACACGGATGCGGACGAAAGATATGGAACCGGTGATTGCTGCTTATGATCAGGCTTTTCCAGATATCTTTTCTGCAGAAGTTTGGGGTGGAGCAACTTTCGATGTTGCTTACCGTTTTTTGCATGAAGATCCATGGGAACGTTTAAAGCTAATGAATAAGAAGATGCCTAATACCTTATTACAAATGTTATTTCGCGGCTCGAACGCTGTGGGATATAAGAATTATCCCGATAACGTTTTGCAGGAATTTATTACGGAAAGTGCTCAGCAAGGTGTTGATGTTTTTCGGATCTTCGATAGTTTGAACTGGGTCGATCAGATGGAAAAAAGTATTCAGTACGTCAGAGATGCAGGAAAAATTGTAGAAGGTACGATGTGTTATACTGGTGATTTTTTAAGTCCTAATGAAGATAAATATGATTTAAATTATTTTGTTTCTTTGGCAAAAGATTTAGTTTCTGCTGGTGCTCAGATCGTGGCTGTCAAAGATATGGCGGGGCTATTGAAACCTAATGCTGCTTATGAATTGATCAGTGCTTTGAAAAATGAAATTGATGTGCCGATCCATTTGCACACGCATGATACAACCGGAAATGGTGTTGCTACGTATTTGCAGGCAACTAGAGCCGGTGTCGATATTGTAGATGTTGCCAGCAGTGCCTTGTCTGGTACGACAAGCCAGCCATCAATGACTAGCTTGTACTATGGGCTGACAGGAAATGAAAGACAGCCGAAACTCGATGTTACAGCTGCCGAAGCTGTTGATCGCTATTGGGCAGGGGTCAAGCCTTTTTATAAGGACTTTATGAAAAACTCAGATTCTGTACAAACTGACATCTATCAGACAGGTATGCCGGGAGGCCAGTATTCGAATTTGCAGCAACAAGCTAAAGCCTTAGGTGTTTCAGATTTTGAAGAAGTCAAAAAAATGTACCGTACAGTAAATGGGCTGTTAGGAAATATTATTAAAGTGACACCGAGCTCTAAGGTTGTTGGAGATCTGGCTTTGTTTATGATACAAAATAAATTGAATGCCGATAATATTTTAGAGAGGGGCCAAGAACTTGATTTTCCACAATCAGTGGTTGACTTTTTTGCCGGAGATATCGGTCAGCCAGTCGGTGGTTTTCCACCAGCTTTGCAAAAGGTCGTTCTGAAGGGAATAAAGCCTTTGACGGTGCGCCCAGGGAGTTTAGCAAAGCCAATCGACTTTGAAGCGATACAAAAAGAACTGGCAGAGGTCATTAAGAGACAACCTAGTCGATTAGAAGTTTTAAGCTATGTTTTATATCCAGATGTCTTTAAAGAGTATGAGCAATCAGCCAAACAATATGGTGCTGTTTACCACTTGGACACTCCCACTTTTTATCAGGGAATGCGTTCTGGTGAGACTGCTGAAATTTCTTTTGGTCATGGTCAGAGCATTATTATAAAACTTGATTCTGTTTCAAAACCAGATGATGTTGGTAATAGGACGCTCTTTTTCTCGGTAAATGGAGAAACTTCCAGGATTTTGATCAAAGATCAGAATTCTGCAAGTTCGAGTGTTACTGTGCCTAAAGCAGAGCCAACGAATCCTGAACATATTGGTGCGACGCTTAGTGGATCGGTACTTGAATTAATGGTTGAAAATGGACAAAAAGTCAACCAGGGTGACGAATTAGTAGTTACAGAAGCCATGAAGATGGAAACGACGATCAAAGCGCCGTTTGATGGCACTATTAAGCATACTTATGTTAAAAAAGGTGATTTGCTTGAGACAGGAGATCTTTTGTTAGAAATCAGTCAAGATAAGCAAAAAGGAGACCGTGAAATGCCTGAAATGTAAGTAATGTATGCAGTGTGAAAGGAGGAGTGCAGTTGCCTTTTGAAATTAAGCAACGCCAAAGTATTGTAGTATATTTGTATCATTTAAAGCAAAGCAAGATATTACGCAAATACGGTACTATTCAATATGTCTCCCGAAAGATGAAATATGTTGTTTTATATCTTGATCAGGATAAAGTGGCAGAAACCATGGAAAAAGTTGCAAAATTAAAGTTTGTCAAAGCAGTCGTCAAATCACCACGCCCAGAAATTAAACGGGATTTTCAAAATGGAGAGATTTATAAGATGACAGAAGAAGATCAAGATAAAAATAATTAATAACTTGGAGAAAAAGATGAGAGTAGTTGCAGGAAATTATAAGGGCAGAAGGCTAAAAGCCGTCAATGGAATGAAGACTAGGCCGACTACCGATAAAGTGAAGGAATCCATGTTTAATATTATTGGCCCTTATTTTGATGGCGGACATGTGTTAGATGTTTTTGCTGGCAGCGGTGCACTTGGGATCGAGGCAGTTTCGCGTGGGGCGGACCACGCGATTTTGATAGATCGTTCTTATCAGGCAATCAAAACGATTAATGAAAATGTTGCACTAACAAAAGAACCTCAGCGCTTTTCTGTAGTGAAGGGCGATTCTTTCAAAATCATAAATTCTTTGGCTGAAAAGCAGGAGAAATTTAGTTATGTTTTTTTTGATCCGCCATATCGTGAGCAAAAGATTGTTAAAATGATCCAGACATTAGTCAAGCTGCAGTTATTAGCGAAGAATGCTGTTATTGTGTGCGAAACTGATCAGAATGCTCATTTGCCAGTTGAATTAGCCGATTTTGATTTACTCAAGCAAGTTGATTATGGAATAACAGAATTGACATACTATGAATATAATGGTGGTGAAGATTTAAAATGATAGCTTTGTTTCCTGGAAGTTTTGATCCTTTAACCAATGGTCATTTAGATTTAATTTTCAGAGCTTCTAAAATGTACGATAAGATCATTGTTGCTATCATGACAAATACCTCGAAGAAACCTTTGTTTTCATCAGACGAAAAGCTGCGTTTGATTCAAGAGGATGTTGCTGAGATAGATAACGTTGAAGTCGTTGCTGTGGAATCGGACTTGACTGTTAACGTTATGCGTCGTTTAAATGCTTCTATTTTGGTTCGTGGTGTGCGTGATGTTAAGGATTTTGAATACGAACGTGAGATTGCTGCAATGAATAGTCGCTTGGATCCAGAGATAGAAACAGTCTTATTGTTGGCTCGACCTGAATATTCGTTTTTGTCATCGAGTATGATCAAAGAAGTCGGTCAATTTAATGGGAACATTTCTCAATTTGTTCCGGCTAATGTTGCTAAGTCTCTTCAAAAAAAGTGGGCTCATGAATAAAAAAATAAAATTTAAACTATGGCATCTGCTTGCTGTGAGCGCGCTTTTGATAGCTCTTTTTTTGCCATTGCCAGTATACATTGATGCACCAGGAGCTGCCCAGGATACTTCTTCTTATGTCAAGGTCAAAGGACACAGAGATAATACGCCAGGAAAGTTTATGTTGGTTTATGTCAAACAAGTTAAGGCAACTCCAGTCACGTGGGTACTTAGTTTTGCCAATAAATATGCCGACAGAGTGCCTGCGCAACAAGAAGTCGGTAATTATAGTGATAAAGAAATGCAACGTATTCAAACTTATTATATGTCATCTTCTATCGCTGAAGCTAAATATCGTTCGTTAACGATGGCAGGGGCTGATGTTAAAAGACGGTATATAGGACTTTACGTAATGTCGGTACTTAAAGATTCGAATTTTGCAGATAAATTAAGAGTCGGTGATGTAGTCACACGGGTAAATGGAAAACATTATAATAATTCATATGAGTACATTCAAGCAATCAAACAAATCTCTCCAGATCAGAAGGTCCGGCTAACTTATCTTCGGGGCAAAAAACAAAAAAATACTGCAGGCAAGTTGATTCGCTTACCGAATAGCAGCAGACATGGTCTGGGGATCACATTAACTGACAGGGTCAAGACTTCAAGTGATGTACCGATCACTGCTAATATGGAGGGGATCGGCGGACCATCTGCCGGCTTGATGTTAACGTTGCAAATGTATACTCAGCTTAGTCACAAAGACTTGCTTAGAGGCAGACAAGTCGCTGGAACGGGTACGATCGAGTCTGATGGCAGCGTTGGGCAAATTGGTGGTATTGAGCAAAAAGTTGTGTCCGCAAATAAAGCTAAAGCAGAAATATTTTTTGCTCCTAACAATCAGAAGTTAGGCAAACAAGATAACTATTTGGTGGCAAAAAAGACTGCGACAGAAATCAATTCTAATATGAAAATTGTTCCTGTTAAAAATGTGAATCAAGCAGTGTCTTATCTGCAAAATAACAAATAAATACGTAGAAAAAAGAGAAATTTGTAGCACAAATTTCTCTTTTTTGCGTATTTATGTTTGGAAAGGACAATGCCTATGGAAAAGATAAATGAAATTTGGGAAGAGCACAAGGACAAGATATTTCTCATAGTTATTAGTATTGTAATTTTATCAGTTTTGTTGTTGCCCAGGATCAAGGCAACTTCGTCCATTAATGGGGGTGACATGCAAGTACAAGGTCAGTCACAATCGAATTATGAACTAGGAGAAAATAGCAGTTCGAGTCAATTGGTATCTACAATGTCGGTTAATGAAGAGACAAATAGTCAACAAAAAATCAGAGTGGACGTTAAAGGAGCGGTAGTTCACCCCGGAGTGGTCACGATCAAGGCAGACCAAAGAGTAGACGCAGTGATTGAAAAATCAGGTGGAGTCACTAAAAATGCTGATCTCGATCAAGTGAATCTGGCTCATAAATTAACTGATCAGATGTTGATTTATATACCTGCTATCGGAGAGCAAGTTCAGGTCAATAGTCCAGTTTTAATTCGACAGAGCCAAGAAAATGAAGTGGATGAAAGTGAGAGATCTGCAGCAGAGACAACCGACGCAAATGAGGATCTTGCTGGAAAATCGGGCTCAAAGGTCAATCTAAATTCTGCGACTAAAGAACAATTGACAGAGTTGAATGGTATTGGAGATAAAAAAGCAGATCAGATAATTGCTTATCGGCAACAAAATGGTAACTTTAAGACAATTGATGACCTAAAAAATGTTTCAGGGATCGGGGATAAGATATTTGAAAGCTTAGCCGATCAAATTACTGTCAACTAATGCTCGTATTTTTAATCAATTTAAAGTGAGATATAAAAAGTTACTTTAAATTTGTCAAAAATTAAGAAGCCGGTATGTTATAATTGTTTCAAAAATAATTAGGAGTGCTTTGCTATGGTTAAAGTTAAAGAGAGGATCCCCTGGGATCAGTATTTTATGACACAGGCTGTTTTGCTATCTACAAGAAGTACTTGCAAGCGACTTTCAGTAGGTGCAATCTTGGTTCGAGACAAGAGAATAATTGCTGGTGGATATAACGGTTCTGTTTCGGGCGATGTACATTGTATAGATGAAGATTGCTATTTGGTCGATGGACATTGTGTCCGGACGATCCATGCGGAAATGAATGCTGTTTTGCAATGTGCAAAATTTGGTGTAGCAAGTGATGGAGCAGAAATATATGTAACTGATTTTCCTTGTTTGCAATGTACAAAGATGCTATTGCAGGCTGGTATTCGTAAAATTTATTATTTACGAAACTATCATAATGATCCATATGCAGTTTCATTATTAGAAAGAAAAAAGGTTGCAGTTCAGCATGTTGAAATCGATAAAAAATACTTGAATGATCTTTTTAATAATGAGCATTTTAACGAGCAGGAGAGTTAATAACGCGCCAGTATTGTTTCTTTCTTTTCAGTCTTGATGTTTTATTTTTGACTTTCGCTTTTTTTGCGCATTCTATTTTATGGTTTTTACTATTACTTTTATTGCAGTACCGAATTTGGAAAACAAAAGTCACAAAAATGTTTGTGTTTACTCTGATTATTTGCTTGACTTCGTTTTGTTATCTTAATTTGTGGCAACAAAAGATACAGCAGCAAACTGAAAAAGAACAGATCAGTGTAGTAAATTCCAAGTTATTTGTAGAACCTGACGAGTTTACAATAAATGGTGACCTTTTAAAGTTTTCAGCCAGGTGGCTGGGACAAAATCAGGATATTTTAGTCTATTATCGTTTTCATTCCAAAAAAGAAAAAGAGGAATTTGAAAAAATACAAGTTCCTTTTGTGGCTGAGACCACAGGAAATGTAGATTCAATCAAAGGACCCACGAATGATAATGAATTTGATTTCCGGCGTTTTATGTTAACCAAAAATATCTCAAATGAGTTGCAAGCTAAAAAGATGACTGTCTTACCGGTTTTAGGAAATGTGGGGATCAAGTACAGATTTAGCTCTTACCTACATGTTTTACGTAAAAAAATGATCGACCATTTAGAAAAGATTTCCCAGCCGCTAGGGTGGTTTACTCAAGTTTTATTGATTGGCTATCAAAGTGAAAGCTTCCAAGAGTCCATGGATCAAATCAACAAACTAGGCCTTTTATATTTATTTACTTTGTCTGGGATGCATGTTTACTATTTGGTCAATCTTATCAGATATTTAACTCGAAAGATGAGGGTCACTCAGGAAAACACAGATATCTTATTACTGTTCATTTTGCCGATCTATGGGATCATTGGCGGCGGGTCACTAGGCCTGTTACGGTCACTTTTAATGTCATGGTTACACATTTTTAGTCGTCGCTTTAGCTCGGTACCCTTGACTGGTATTGAAACATGGTCGTTGGTCTTGCTGTTAAATTTAATAGTGACTCCTGCCGCCATTTTTTCACTTGGCGCCCAGCTCAGTTATTTATTGACACTGATATTATTACTTGATCATCATAAAAATCAATTTATAGTTGGGCTAAAAATGGGCGGGTTTACGATCCCATTAGTTTTATGGCACACTTATACTTGGAATATTTGGACAATACCGTTGTCGATCATGATCGGACCAATTTTTGATTGGTTTATTTTCCCAGTTGTTATTATAGGAACATTTTTTTCGCCTTTAAGGGGTGTCTGCAATCAAGCATTGATCGTTTTGCAATGGTTTTTCGGTTGGAGCTCTGATTTACCAGGTACAATAATTTTTGGTAAACCACCGGTTTTATTTGTCTTTATCTGGCTGACTTTGATGCTATTTTATCAAATAACTGAACAAAAAATTAAACTTACTGTCTGTTTAATTTTGTCATATACTATTGCTTTTTGTGTGATTCATTTTCCAATTGAAAATGAAGTTACTTATTTTGATATCGGTCAAGGCGATTGTTCACTAATAAAAACTCGCTTTAACAAACAAATATATCTAATAGATACAGGTGGTAAATTAACCTTTAATACGGAAAAATGGCAAATTAGAAATAGCAGGACGAATGGTGAAACGGTTGTGGTAAACTATTTACACAGTAAGGGAATTTCTCGGATCGACCGACTATACTTGACCCATCAAGATACCGACCATGTAGGTAATTTTCCTAGTATTAGTAAAAATATTACGGTTAAGCAGCTGATGATCCCGGCTGGAATGGAAAAACTGGCTAGTTTTCAAAGACGGTTGCTTATTTCTAACGTTGATCCGCATGTTGTCAAGGCGGTCACAGATCAAGCATATCCAGGAAAAGGGCTAGATTTGATCCAAATTTTACATCCCTTTCAAAGCGGCGCTGGAAAAAACGAGGACTCTCTAGTTCTTTTATATCAGCTTTATGGCAAGAAGTTTTTGTTCACAGGTGATTTGGACCAAAAAAATGAACTAAAAGTTATTCAAAAGTATCCATCGTTAACCGCTGATGTTATGAAAACTGGTCACCACGGAAGTAAGACAGCTAGCGCACCAGATTTTATTGAACATTTAAAACCAAAATTGGCTATAATTTCAGCTGGAAGAAATAATAGGTACGGCCACCCAGATCAAGAGACATTGCTTACTTTACAAAAATCTGCGGTACCTTATTTGGTGACTGCTAAAAGTGGTATGATCAAAATCAGAACTACTTTTAAAGGAAATTTTAGTGTGCAAACATTTAATAACAATAATAACGAAGAGAAGAAGGTCAAACATGCAAGTTGAGGAAGCCATTAAAAATATCAGTAATGGGAAAATAGCCCCGGTATATGTCTCCTTAGGAACTGAAAACTATTTACAAGACAAGTTCAAAAACTTCTTATTGAGTTTGATTCCTGCTGATCAACAAGAATTTAATATAGGACGCTATGATATGGAAGTCGTTAATTTATCAGTGGCTTTAAACGATGCCATGTCCTTGCCTTTTTTTGGTGAATATCGGTTGGTGATCATTGATCGACCATATTTTTTAACTGGTATGCGACAAAAGAATTCACTTGATCATGACCTTAATGGATTGCTTAAATATTTGAAAAATCCTGAAACAGCAACCATTTTGGTTTTTACTGTCCCTTATCCAAAATTAGACGAACGTAAAAAATTGACCAAGCAATTACGGAAAGTTGCTGAATTTGTTGATTGTCAGCCTTTAAAAGAAAGAGAGGTCAGGAGTTTTGTCAGTTCTGTTTTACAAAAAAAGGGTTATCAACTGAACTCAGACGCACTTGACCTGTTGTTAGAGAGAACTGGGGCAGAATTGACTTCTATAATGAATGAGCTGCCAAAATTGTTGTTAGCAGCACAAGAAAGTAAAATAATTTCTTGGAGTGACGTTGACGGGTTGGTTGCGCGGTCATTTGAGCAAAATGTTTTTGACTTGGTAGATTTGGTCTTGAAACGCAATGTCAAGGATGCGTTGTCAATGTATCGGGATCTGCTATTGCAAAAAGAAGAGCCTTTGAAGATCAATGCGATTTTAGAAGGACAATTTAGATTGATGCTGCAAGCAATGATTTTGCGTGAGCACGGCTATGATCAAGGTAGTGTTGCCAAAGAGTTAAAGGCACACCCATATCGAGTTAAGTTGGCTTTGCGCAAAAATCGCCAATTCAAGCGAAAAGACCTGCAGGATGCTTATATAGGACTAGTGCATGTTGAAGAAAAAATGAAGTCTTCTTCGATCGACCCAGAATTATTATTTCAACTTTTTTTGTTGAACTTTAGTCAACATCGCAGTGTGGCATGACGGCTGATCAAAGCATATAAAAAACGTTACTCAACTTTGAGT
>NZ_AZFI01000450.1 GCF_001435755.1 Ligilactobacillus acidipiscis DSM 15836
TACGAAAGAAGTGCTGAACTACCAAGTGGCGCCAACGGAATCGACTGGAATCTGGACTGAACTGCTGGGAACCTTGATCAAGCAGGGCGTTAAAGATGTGCTGTTGTTTGTGGCCGATGGGTTAGTTGGTTTGGATGAAGGCTTGAATCGGCATTTCCCTAAAGCCAAACGACAACGTTGCCTGGTTCATGTTGGGCGGAATCTGAT
>NZ_AZFI01000451.1 GCF_001435755.1 Ligilactobacillus acidipiscis DSM 15836
CTTGAAATGTCAAATTAAGTTAGAAATAACATAGCTGTTTATCTGTGATGTTTTCCATGAATACCTCAATTGGTGTTTTATAATTTAATGATTTTCTTGGAATATGATTACGCCGGCTACTGACTTGTTGAACTAAAGCATTTGGTAAATTGCGAAAATCCATGCTCTTGTTGAGACCATCTCGTCTAATTAGTCCATTGTTATTTT
>NZ_AZFI01000452.1 GCF_001435755.1 Ligilactobacillus acidipiscis DSM 15836
CGATTAGTTTTTTTGACCGGGTCAGGCAGCCCCGCGGCTGACTGGGTAAGCTCCTCTAACAATGCTGGATTCCCCTGATGAACGGCTTGTAACAGAGTTTGATAATAATTGTAAGCTAGGCGCAAATCCGCAGACATGGCTAATAAGCGCTCGACGATATCCTGTTCACACAACTGGAGGTTGCGAAAGTTCCTGCTTTTATGATAG
>NZ_AZFI01000453.1 GCF_001435755.1 Ligilactobacillus acidipiscis DSM 15836
TCTTAACTCCCCCTTACGGGCAAAAATTGGCGCAAAAGAACAGCCAATTTTTGCAAAGACCTGTGCGCTTTTTTTGCGCACAAAAAATAGATCAGAAGCGTCTTATCGTGTTATAATTAAAGCACCAAGAAGGGGAAAGGTCATTCCCCTTCAAGCGAATGATTTACCATTCAAATAGAATTTCTAAAGTCATGAAAAGCAAATT
>NZ_AZFI01000454.1 GCF_001435755.1 Ligilactobacillus acidipiscis DSM 15836
GTTCAAGGTCAAACGTTGGAGCAAAGTCAGTAAGATCCAGCTGACAAGTTTGGTCAGTTTGATCCCACGGACACGATAGGCATTGGACTGACGTAATACCTGGGCGAAATCGATCACCTGCAAGAATTTGTGAAAACGTGCCATTAAAGTGGTTTTATTTTGAGTTGATTGTTGTATACTGGAAGTGGACATAAATTACTCT
>NZ_AZFI01000455.1 GCF_001435755.1 Ligilactobacillus acidipiscis DSM 15836
GTGTACCAATTTAGAAAAACGTTTAAAAGAATGATGAATTGAAGTGGTCGAGTGTTGTAAAATAGACATGGACATGAATACTCCTTTATGATTGGTTTTGACGCCTTAATTATAATGATATGAGTAAGCTCATGTCTATTTTTATACAATAAAGCCCCGGCAAGCCGGGGCTTTTGTATAATATTTAACTTTCAACCTTTAG
>NZ_AZFI01000456.1 GCF_001435755.1 Ligilactobacillus acidipiscis DSM 15836
TCAAAAAAACTAATCGAACTTTACGCAAGCACCGGCAAGAGATCAAAAACAGTTTTGAAACAACCTTTTCCAACGGCCCCATCGAAGGGACTAACAATAAAATCAAGACCATTAAGAAAACTGCTTATGGGTTCCGAAACTTTGAGAATTTTCGACTACGTATCCTGGTTGAATTAAAGAATAGCTATGTCAGTTTGAATT
>NZ_AZFI01000457.1 GCF_001435755.1 Ligilactobacillus acidipiscis DSM 15836
TTGCCTCCGCTCTGTTTTTATAGTCGAGCTCCGTGAAACAGAAAGCTCCGCCTATCCAAGCCAGGAATTACAACGCCCAACCCGCGTTATAATTCCTGACTCCGATAGTGCTCACTTTCTCCCGTTTCACTCTGCTCTGTTTTTATAGTCGAGCTACGCATGGCAGAAGGTTGCGCCTAACCGACTTTCACACTCCAATGC
>NZ_AZFI01000046.1 GCF_001435755.1 Ligilactobacillus acidipiscis DSM 15836
AAGTCTGTTAGTGCTCACCTTCTAAACGCCACACTCCGCTCTGTTTTTAATATAGGAGGTATACATTTTGTCCGATACAATTAATACTGACTTACTCAAAGATGACCTTTACCAAGCTGTCAATGGTGAATGGTTAAAAACAGCCAAGATTCCTGCCGATAAACCTACTACTGGCGGTTTTGCTGACTTGGCAGACAACATCGAAGAAACTTTAATGAGTGACTTCGACAAATTTCTGGATGGTTCCAAAACCACTGATGATAAATACTTACAAGAATTTATCAAGTACTACCGCATCGTCGCTGACTTTGACAAACGCGATGCCCAAGGATTCACACCTGTTAAAAAGTCACTTGATAAAATCGACCAGCTCAAAGATCTTAAAGATTGGCAAGATAGTCTTTATGAACTTACCATGGATGGCAATGCATCTCCAGTGGCTCTTTATGTAGCTCCAGACATGAAAGATACTCAGCACTATGCTTTGAACGCCGAAGTGCCGTCACTGATCTTGCCAGACAAAACATACTATGAGGAAGGTAACGAACAGGCTGAGGCCTTGCTGCAGGTTTATTCGCAAATGGTCCTGAAACTATTCAAACTTGCCGGTTATTCAGATGAATTTGCTCGGGAAACCTTGGATGGTGCCTTAAAATTTGACCGCAGTTTAGCACCACATGAAAAAGACAGTACGGAACGTGCAGATTACGCCAAAGATTACAATAAATATTCATTTGAAGATTTTGCCAAATTAAGTTCTAATATTGATTTGGCCAGCTATGCCACACAATTGATCAAGACTACACCAGATCAGGTGATCGTCAGCGAGCCTAAATTTTATGAAGTTTTGGACGATTTAGTTAGTGATGAAACTTTCGCCGACATGAAAAACTGGATCTTTGTTAAACGTCTCGTCGGTGCTTCAAGTGTGCTGAGTGATGAAGCACGGATCATTGGTGGAGAATATGGTCGTGCCTTATCTGGTTCAAAAGAACCAAAAAGCAAAAAGAAATCAACTTACTATTTTGCAACTGGCCAATTCGACCAGGTCGTGGGACTTTATTATGCTCATAAATATTTTGGAGAAACTGCTAAAAATGATGTGCATAAAATGGTCGAAAAGATGGTTGCTGTCTACCAGAAACGTTTGTCAGAAAATGACTGGCTAAGCGAAGATACTAAGAAAAAAGCTGTCACTAAATTAAACACTTTAGGAATCCAAGTCGGTTATCCAGATGAATTAGATCCACTCTACAAAAAATTTACTGTCAACGAAGACGAAAACCTATATGATAACGATGCACGTTTCACTCATATCATTTTAGAAGATCATTTCAGTCGTTGGGGCAAAAAAGTCAACCGAACTCGCTGGGAAATGCCAGCCCACATGGTCAATGCTTATTACAACCCATCGTTTAACGTGATCGTCTTTCCTGCCGCTATCTTGCAGGCTCCATTCTATTCACTAGAGCAAAGCTCCAGTGAAAACTATGGTGGGATCGGTGCCGTGATCGCACATGAGATCTCGCATGCCTTCGATAATAACGGCGCGCAGTTTGACGAACTAGGCAACTTGCATAACTGGTGGACCGCTGACGACATGAAATACTTCAAGGCTTTGGCTCAAGACGAGATCGATCAATTTGACGGGCTTGAGACCAAGGCAGGTAAAGTTAAGGGTAAACTAGTCGTTTCAGAAAATATTGCAGATGCTGGCGGTTTGAGCTGTGCTTTGGAAGCAGCCAAGGCTGAAGATTCTGCAGATATTAAAGCTTTCTTTATCAATTGGGGGCGCATTTGGCGCATGAAATCATCTTTGGAAAGAGAAAAACTACTCTTAAGTATTGATGTCCACTCACCAAATGAACTGCGGGCTAACGTCCAGCCAAAGAACTTAATAGATTTCTACACTGCTTTTGATATTCAACCTGGTGATGGCATGTATCTACCTGAAGAGCAACGTGTAAATATTTGGTAACAGACTGTTGATTAAAAATTCTGCGCAATAACATTTTTATTTTTCACTAATTAAGCTTGCATCATAAAGTCAGCAAAATGGCTGCTATGGTGTGAGCTTTTTTGTATCAACAAGATGTTTTTGAGATTTTAAGTTTGGCTCTCCAAAAAATTAAGATTGACAGGCCTAATCTAGACTGCTATTCTTTAAACGGTAATTAATGAGCCATCACTCAAAAGTTGCCCGAATTTCTAAACCAATAGAAAAGAGGGATTTTCATGGTCCAAGAAGATATTGAAAAGAAGGATAATAAGTTTTTAGGTAAGACCACAGAAGAAAATAAGAGTTTAGATGAAGTTAATGGCAGTATCAAAGTTCCAAAAAATGCCGGCTTTTGGCGAACTTTACTAACTTATACCGGTCCAGGTATCTTGATCGCTGTGGGTTATATGGATCCAGGTAATTGGATCACCTCAATAGCTGGTGGTGCTCAGTTCAAATATGCACTTCTGACCGTTGTTTTGATTTCCAGTTTGATTGCTATGTTGTTGCAAGCTATGTCAGCGAGGCTTGGGATCGTTACTGGTAAAGATTTAGCTCAATTAACACGGGAACACACTTCAAAAACCGGTGGCTTTATTTTATGGATCATCACAGAATTAGCTATTATGGCCACCGATATTGCAGAAATAATTGGTTCCGCGATCGCCCTCAAATTGATCTTCAAGATTCCTTTGATCGTCGGGATAGTGATCACAGCAGCTGATGTTTTACTGTTATTGTTTTTAATGAAACTCGGTTTTCGAAAGATTGAAGCTATCGTTGCAACATTAGTCGCCGTGATCTTGTTCGTATTCTTGTATGAAGTATTACTAGCAGAGCCGCATTTTGCAGAGATCATGGCTGGCTATGTACCAACTAAAGAAGTCATCACTAATAAGTCGATGCTTTATCTCACCCTTGGGATCGTTGGTGCGACAGTGATGCCCCATGATCTCTACTTAGGATCATCGATCACACAAACTCGTGAAGTCGACCGTTCTGATCCTGACTCGGTTACCCGTTCGATCAAGTTCAGTACGATCGATTCCAACATTCAGCTGACAATTGCTTTTGTTGTTAATAGTTTACTGTTGATCTTAGGTGCAGCACTTTTTTATGGTACTAATAGTAAATTAGGGCGCTTCGTTGACCTGTTCAATTCGTTGAACGATCCGAGTATCGTTGGAAGCATTGCTAGCCCTGTGTTAAGTATGTTATTTGCTGTTGCTCTTTTAGCTTCAGGACAAAGTTCAACTATTACAGGAACCTTGTCAGGTCAGATTATTATGGAAGGCTTCATCAATCTGCGCATGCCTTTATGGGCTCAGCGTTTGATCACCCGTCTGATCTCAGTTGCCCCTGTAATTATGGTTCGCCTTTTATTACCATGGCAATGAAGCTAAAATTGAAAGTTTATTGACCTCTTCACAGGTTTTCTTGAGTATCGCACTTCCATTTGCCATTATTCCGTTAGTATTATTTACAAGCAGTAAAAAAATTATGGGTGAATTTAAAATCAAAACTTGGGTCAAATGGTTGGCTTGGATCGCCACAGTGATCCTTGTAGCATTAAACATTTACTTGATCTTGCAAACTGTTGGTATTTTAAAATAAAAACAAAATGATCTGCAACAAAACGGTACTATTTCCCGTGATGATGCAGGTTTTTTATTGCTTTGAAAAAACTGACTAGTGATTAAGCGCTAAAAAATGCTGATCTCTGCCACACTCCGTGGCAAAACCAGCATTTTTTATCTCATAATTTAAAATTCTCACAACAGATCTTGGTAGATTCCCTGCATCGAAGCTTCGATCTGATTGAGTTGTCTTGCAGTATCTTTTAATTGTCCGGCATATTTCTGCGCTTTATCGGGATCGATATGATTTTTGTAACGCAACTTATGCTCAAGACTGGCCCACATATCCATCCCGATCGTCCTGATCTGAATCTCAACTGGCGCCGTTTGTGCTCCCTCCGCTAGAAAAACAGGTACAGAAACCACCAAATGCAGGCTCCGGTAACCATTGGATTTTGGCTTAGTAATATAGTCTTTTCGTTTGACTACCGTAATATCATCCTGATTGACCAATGCATCTTCGACACGATGAATATCATCTATATAATTAGTGACCACCCGGATACCCGCAATATCAAAAACATTTTCTTGAATAGAATCGATCGTCATCCCATAACCCTTACGTTCTATTTTTTCCAACAAACTTGCAGGATTTTTCATACGCTCTTCCATATGATGGATCGGATTATGAAAATGTAAAGCCGAATATTCGTCATCTAAATTTTCTAACTTAGTTCCGACTTCTTTTAAAGCCAAGCGCCGTAACAAATAGATTTGACTAAACCGTTGCACATTATCAAGTCTGTCATTCAAACCTGATAGTTCCATCTGACGCTGCAACTCACCTAAATTCAAAAAATTTCTGCGCTGTAAAATCATTTTAATGTGCTCCGTTCTGATTAAATTTATTAGTCCATTCTTTATCTGACACCAATTACTAAGATAACACTTTTTCAGTGGTCCGGTGAATTAAAAGCTAATGGGACAGTACAGTTTTTAATAATTTATCATTTGCTTAAAGTGTTTCTGGAAAATATTAAATTTACTATAAGGTTGTACAATTTTTCATTCATGCTATAATAAACAAAATTAGTAAGTAGTCACTCACTAACTTACTTGTCATCCATTTGAAAGGAGGAATGATCATCAATGAACTTCTCAGCAACTCAAGCGTTAAATAAATGGTATGAAACACAGAATATGCCCAGCAGTCAAATAAAAGTCCTTGATGCTGCTATCACACTATTCTCCGAAAATGGTTATGATAAAACGAGCACTAATGAGATCGCCAAAAAAGCTGGCGTCAGTCAGGCAGTGCTTTTTAAATATTTTCACAGTAAACATAAATTGTTGGAAAAGATCCTCGAACCTCTATTTAAAAATATTGTTCCTCGTTTTACCGTTCAACTGTTAGATGAGATATTGAAAGAACACCAAGATCAGGGACTTTTTGCCGTTTTAAGTTTTGTGACTCGTGATCGCTTCAAATTCATGGTAGATAATAATGAACTTGTAAATATCTTGATCAACGTTTTATTAACAGACGATACTGTTAAAGAGCAAATCAAAAAAATGCTGGTCCATAGTAATTTTCCAGTTATTATCAGAATCCAAAAGTTTTTTAAACGTTTCCCAGAAATAAAGGGTAACGAAGACCTTGATAATCTTTTTTATCTATTTGTGACCCAGTTAATTGGTTACTTTATCCTGCGCTTCCGCTTGTTACCAAAAAATACGTACAATACCGATCAAGATCTAGCAAGAATAACCAGTAATATATACAATGCGTTACAAGCTGAGCAGTCAAGAAGGTGAATCATTTTGCAAGAAAAAACTTTTTATTATACCTCTTATGATGAAGACATAATACAAGCCCAAAATCAAAATTTTTCATTACCACCTGACTATCAGTGGCAGCGCGACACTCAAAGTGCAAAGATAAAATCTTGGTTAGTTCGTCACGGAGTCCGAGCATTCAGTTATGTTTTTTGTCCATTTTACTTGCACTTACACCGTCATGAAACTTACAAAGAAGTAACTAGTCTTTTGGATAGAGGCTGCTATTTGTACGTTAACCATACTCAAACGATCGGCGATGCAGCGATCCCATACTATGTTTTAAAGAAAAAATGGCCAGCGATCATTGTTAGTCCTGCCAATCTAAGTATTCCAGTAATTGGAAAACTGATACCTTACGGCGGCGGATTACCGATCCCAAGTCAATTACGTAAATTACGTGATTTCAATCAAGTCGTTCACCAAAGGATCTCTAATAACAGATGTGTAGTGATTTATCCCGAAGCGCATGTCTGGCCGTATTATACTGGCATTCGTCCATTTGAATTAGCTTCCTTTCATTATCCTGCTAAAGATAATGCCCCAGTTTATTGCTTGACAAATACATATCAAAAACGGCGCTGGGGAAAAAAACCACAGATCACTAGCTTTCTTGATGGTCCATTTTTTGCCCCAGATGTTCTAAAGCAAAAGGAACGTCAGCAAGTTTTAAGTGAACAAGTGCATAATTGCATGCAAAAAAGAAGTCAGTACAGTACCTATAAATATATTAAATATCAAAGGAAAGATCAGCAATGAATATTATGTATTGTGGTGATCAGCACATTGAAGAGGGCTTGGCAATTTCAATTATCTCAGTGTTAAAAAACACTAAGCAGCCCCTACACTTCTATATTCTGACTGCCAAAATAAAAACAAAAAAACAAATATTTTATCCGATCAGTGATACGTTTATCACAAAACTGAACGAATATGCGCAAAAATTCGATGCACAAAATACTGTGCGAAAATTTGATATCACTGATTTATTTGACGCTTCACTTCCATTGGCTAATTTGAATACGTCCTTTACGCCTAATTGCATGCTGCGCTTATATTCAGACTTACTCCCTGATTTGCCAGATAAGATCCTATATTTAGATGCTGATGTTTTGTGTCGCCAAGATTTTAGCGATTTCTACGAGCAAGACCTATCAGAGGGCGAGATCGCCGGTTCATTGGATCATTATGGCAAGTGGTTCTTCCACCGTCAATTACGCTTGTTTGATTATATTAACTCTGGCGTCTTGTTACTAAATCTAAAGCAGATCAGAGCAGACGGACTATTTGAAAAATGTCGCAGAAAATGCCGGACCACCCGGATGTTTATGCCGGACCAATCGGCCATAAACCGTTTGTGTCACGCCAAGGTCATTACTGAAACAAAATATAACGAACAGCATCGTTTAAAAGATCAAACAGTATTTCAACATTTTACGACTAGTTTTAAATTCTTGCCGCATTTCAAGATCTGGACCATTAAGCCCTGGCAAGTCGAATTATTGCACAATGAATTAGGGATTTATGAGTATGACGACGTACTCGCTGAATCTAATAAATTCATGACTGAAAAAAATTAAAATGAAAGAGAGAAATTAACTCTTATGAACAACACACAACCCGAGATCCCATTATTTTTTAGTATCGATGACAAATATGCCCCTTACTTATCTGTTGCATTGCTTTCCTTAGTGGCTAATGCAAGTACTGAGAACTTTTATCATATCCATGTCTTATACCAAACTCTTTCACTAGAAAATCAGCAAAAGTTAAGTGCGATCGTAACAGATCAAGGTAATGTTAAATTAGAATTCATTTCCCTAAAAGATGATCTTTATGAACGTTTAGGCAAAGATCAAAATACTTTACGGGCTGATTATCAAACACTAACGATCTACTACAGGCTCTTTATCGCAGACATGTTCCCGCAATATGATAAAGGGATCTATCTGGATGCCGATGTGGTCATCGATCAAGACATTGCAGACCTCTATAAATTACCACTGGATGATCAGTTAGTGGGAGTTATTCCTGACGCATTTATCAGCCATGATCCACAAGCTTCTTATTATGCTGAAAAAGCCGTGGGTGTTGCTCATGAAAAATACTTCAACTCTGGCGTTTTGTTATTAAACTTGGAGCAATTACGTGCTAAGCATTTCAGCACTCATTTCTTGGAGTTAATGAACAATTTCCATTTCCAACTGATTGCTCCTGATCAAGACTATTTAAACGCTATCTGCCACGAAAAAATGTTGTTATTGGAAAACAAGTGGAATTATCAAACAGAATATCCACTCCCTGTTGATAGACCAGTAGTGATCCACTATAACTTATTTGGTAAACCATGGTGTTACGATCAGGTTCCTTATGGTGAACTTTTCTGGCAGTACGCGCAAGATTCAGAGTTTCTTGCTGAGATCAAACAAATCAAGGAAAATTATGAAAAAACTCCTGAACTGGCAGAACATGATGCCAAACACAAGGATCTCTTAGTCCAACGATTGGGAGAATTTCCCGACTTGCCGATCACATTCAAAAATGAAGCTGCAAAAGGAGTTCAGATACGCTTATGATTATCGGGGGGAGACAAAACAAAGGTCGTTGAAAACATCAAAGACTTGGCTGAAAAAAGGCAACTCAACAGCAAAGTAGAAGTTAACGATCCTAATATGTCAGAACAAGAAGAACAACAACTGTTAACTGACTTTATTGCCGAACGTGCAACCCTCAGTTATCACTCTAAAAACATGATCGCACGGCAAGGCATGGCCTTAGCAACGGACATCCTTAACCGGCAAACTATTGTCACAGGAGCACAAAATATCATGGGGATCATTGGCGGTGCGATCGTTACCAGCAACCATTTTAACCCCTTAGAAAATACTGCTATTCGTTATGCTTTAAAGAAAGTAAACAATAAAAGACTTTTTGTTATCAGTCAACCAACCAATTTTAAAATGACCGGCTGGGTCGGCTTCTTTTTAAAGTATGCAGACACATTGCCGATCAGTCGCAGTATTCACTATATGGGACGTACTTTTCCGACTTTATTGCAAAATATTTTTGTAAAAAACAATTACGTTTTGATTTATCCCGAAAAAGAGATGTGGTTCAATTATCGCAAACCTCGCCCCTTCAAACGCGGTCCTTATTATTATGCTGCCCGCTTTAATGTGCCAATAATTTCTTGTTTCGTAGAAATGGTACCACAAGAAGAAAATGACAATGACCAGTTCAAGCAGATCAACTATAAAGTTCATATTTTAAAACCGATTTATCCAGAGCAAAACAAAAACAATGATGAAAATAGTTTAGCAATGATGCAACAGGACTACCTTCAGAAAAAAGAAGCTTACGAAACTGCTTATCACACAAAGCTGACTTATGACTTTGAAGATGGCGATGTAGTAGGTTGGAATGGACCAAAAATTTAGCTATTATTAATTTCAAATATTCGAACTGTCGAGTGTAAAAGAATGCAACTCGGCAGTTTTTTCTGTCTAGAAGAAGATCTGAAAAAATAACAAAAAACAGAGGAATGAACCATTGCACCCTCTGTTTAATATAATTTTGCAACTATCTAATAACCAATACTGAACACGGAGCGTATTTGGACATATAAGCCGCTTGGCTCCCAAAACGACGAGCAATACCCGGCTTATCATATGAGCCGATCATTAAAAGATCCGGCTGAACATGTGGGATCACGTCCTTAACGATCGTCTTACCTGCATCACCTTCTGCAACCAAAGTCGTTACATTCTTAACTCCGGCATCCAACGCCTGCTGTTTAAAGTCCAAGATGTGCTTTTCTAGCTGGCTCCGTTCTCCGTGAATATAATCATCGTCAAGCGCTTGGTATACATTCATTTCATCACTTTCAAGAACTGAGACGATATATAGATCAGCGTCGTTTTCCGCTGCATAACGAACTGCATAATAAAATGCTAATTGAGCATCATGTGAGTCATCGACCCCCACTAATATTTTATGAAATTTCATTTCCCTGTCGGCCATTAGAACATCTCCTTATGAGCTGGCATTTTTTATTATTGTCTTTATCCTCTTTAATAATAGCACTTTCACGATAAACACAAAAGATTATTCCTTGCTCAACATGTTGTACTCAATATCACACATATCCATGTAACAATAATTTCTGTGACAAACCGAGCGTTACCGCACAAAAAGCATAAATTTAGCTAGAGTAGGTTCTTCGCTATATTCTACCCGTTCAAAATTTAATTCTGCTAAAACTGGCATAAAATCGGCCACTGCTTTTTCGGCAACAAAAAGAGAATTTAACTTGAGGTCCGTGCGCAACATTTTGATAACATGCACCACGATCTCCCTTAAAATATTTTTTTGCTCATTACCATCTACAAAACTAGCAGATATACGAGCAGATCTCCCTTGAAGATCAACGTTTTGTAAAGCTAAAATACCAACAAAGTACCCTGTTTTATTTTCCTTCACACCCCATATAGCTGCATTTCCGTGCATCACTTCGCTCATAGACTGATTTACATATGAAGCTGTTTGGAGCATAGTAACTTTGTTGCCGAGCTTGGAAACCCGCATTGCATGAATATCTTTTAACTTAAAGGCATTTAACCAATCCAGCGTATAATTAGATGTCATAACTGGGCGATAATTTCTTAGACTCATTTACATATTCCCTCTTCTTTTTTCCTAGGTTTATTTTCTCATATTTGACGTTATTTATTCTAAATATTGGTTCGGCAAATTTTAGAAAAAACAATACTAAGTGACATGTCCGTATCTTTTGTTATAATAACAGTAGTTTCATAAATTAGGTGAGAAACAAGGAGGAATTCCTGTGAAGGACGTTTCATTAAAACAAATCATTGATGTTGCCAATGAGATCATTAACACAGACGAAGATGCGATCGTTAATGAAGTTGCGACAGAATACATTGGATCCGGTTTTAAAAAAGAAGGCGTCAATGAAGTTTACCAACAGTTAAAAAAATTCATTGATGATGGTGGGACCGGTTTTGACCAGGGAATTTCAGGGATCCGTTTTGACTCACGTAAAAAACTAAATTCAGAAGACCCATTAGTGATCAGCTTAAACAAAGAACTGGATGCCTATTACAAAGAGGATAAAAACATGCAGACTCTAGAAGTACTGGACAATGTCCGAATCGTTTCAATGGGGTATATGGGTTGCGGCTTAACTTTTACTCTTCCCCATTTTGACTTGGATGTAGCTTCAGTCTTTATCCAACGCACTTTATATCATGGCATTATGGATCGAGTAGAAATTAAACTCCCAGAAATTGAAGACCAATGGATCTTAAAAAGTCATTTAAAATAGTCCGTTTAAACAAGGTTATCTAGTACAAGCCGTTTAGCTCTTTACTACTTAGGCCTTGTTTTTTTTGCCTTTTAAATTAGAATCTTATTAGCAGGAACTTATCAAAAGTTAATTTAAATAGTTGTTTAGCTGAGTATTTTTTTGGCCAAAATTCATTACATATAGCTGAACATAACTTAGATAATATTTCTGTTTATACTAGTCAGGGCTCGTTAGTGCTATGTACTTTGCCACATCTTGTTTTAAAATTAGGTTGCACTAAACATAACTTTTGCCTGACCAGCTCTGATTTAAAAGGAGGTCTTTTCTTGCACTCTGAATTAACTTCGCGTTCCGCCCTACATGACGTGCTGCCGACCGTGTTGGGTTACATAGGGATCGGGATCGCTTTTGGTATCGTCAGTCGTGCTGCTGGGATATCTGTTTTGATCACACTTCTGATCTCAACGTTTGTCTATGCCGGTTCAGCACAATTTGTGTTGATCACCATGCTAGTCAATCATAGCCCACTCCTATCGATCGTTTTTTCAATATTCTTAGTGAACGCTCGCATGATGTTAATGAGCACAACCCTTAGTCCCTACTTCAAACAAGAACCGACTTGGAAAAATATTTTGCTGGGAACTTTTTTAACTGACGAAAGTTTCGCTTTGGGAATGAACAAATTAAATTACACCAATCGTACACTTGGTTTTACCTGGCTTAATACAGTTAACTTAGCAGCTTACTTAACTTGGCTAACAGGAACAGGAATGGGAGCTTTATTAGGCTCACTAATTACAGAACCCAATAAGTTTGTTTTTCAATTTGCAATTACTGCCATGTTCATTGGTCTACTATATTACAGGTCATTTCTGACAAAACGATACAAATCAAACTGCAAGTAGAAGTTATTCTTTTTGTTTTACTTTTAACTTATTTTGGGATGGCCTTTATTCCTGGAAACCTTTTGATCCTAGTGGTTACCTTACTAGGATGCATGCTGGGGGTGTCGTTAAAACATGCCCACAATTAATTTTATTCTCTGGACCATTTTTGCCACAGGTTTAGTGACTTGGTTGTCACGGATAATACCCTTTGTTTTGTTAAAAAGATTCACCTTATCTCCGACCGTGATCGAGTTTTTAAGTTTCGTTCCGATCACTATCATGGCAGCCCTGTGGTTTCAACAGCTCTTCATTCAACATCCGGGCGAACTACCTGGCATCAATTATCTAAATCTATGTGCGTCACTACCAACGATCATTTCTGCGATGATTTCTAAAAATTTGTTAGTGATCGTCGTTATCGGGATCATCTCTGCAGCACTCTTTAACTTAGTTCTTTAAACTATCATCCTGCCAAGCTTGTGAAAAAAAGGGGACTTTGTCAAATAGTGTTGATGGTCCA
>NZ_AZFI01000047.1 GCF_001435755.1 Ligilactobacillus acidipiscis DSM 15836
GCTTTTTTTGCGGGTGTGGCGGAATTGGCAGACGCGCTAGATTTAGGTTCTAGTGTTTTTTAACGTGGGGGTTCGAATCCCTTCACCCGCACCATTTTAATGCCGACTTAGCTCAGTTGGTAGAGCATCTGATTTGTAATCAGAGGGTCGGGCGTTCGAATCGTCTAGTCGGCATATGCGGAAGTAGTTCAGTGGTAGAACATCACCTTGCCATGGTGGGGGTCGCGGGTTCGAATCCCGTCTTCCGCTTGTCAAAATACTGCCGGGGTGGCGGAACAGGCAGACGCACAGGACTTAAAATCCTGCGGTGAGTGATCACCGTACCGGTTCGATTCCGGTCCTCGGCATTTTGATTTTTTTATTTTTTATGCACCCATAGCGCAATTGGATAGAGTGNGGAATTTTCAGTGAATTAAATTATAATAGACTTATATGCACCCATAGCGCAATTGGATAGAGTGTCTGACTACGAATCAGAAGGTTGTAGGTTCGACTCCTACTGGGTGCATTTTTTATCGGGAAGTAGCTCAGCTTGGTAGAGCACCTGGTTTGGGACCAGGGGGTCGCAGGTTCGAATCCTGTCTTCCCGATCACTACAATATATCAAAGATAGCTTTATGACAGAGTAATTTGTTATTGAAGTTGTCTTTTGTGTTATTTGCATATGTTCAACGGGAAGTAGCTCAGTTTGGTAGAGCGCCACGTTCGGGACGTGGAGGTCGCAGGTTCGAATCCTGTTTTCCCGATAACTTTGAAGGCAGACGTTTTTGACGCCTGTCTTTTTTGTGGCCTAATTTTTGAGAACAGCGAGCAAGGATCTTATTTTGTGCGTTTTAGTTGCAATTTTTTGAACTATGGCCATAATAGAGCATCTGATCAATGTTTTATAGTGAACGATTTGCAGCTGCGGCATGTAATGGATAGCTGTAAGGGACTGAAACATCAAAATGTTAGATAAAGTACCTTGGTTTATGCGCTGAGCGGATCGTATTTTGATAAGTCCTAGGAGTAAGAAAATAAAAACATCAGCGTTAGTGGGGTTAAGAAAAAACGGCCCAAGAAAGACCGTCGTCAAAAGAATGAAAGCTATCACTAGAGATAAATATAACAAATAAGTTAGCTTTGTTTCCAGGGGGTACTCGCTTTGAGCGGTGATAGTTCAAATAACTCAAAGAAAATGCTTGCGGACAGATCATTATAAGGAGTACAATTTGTCAACGTGATTTAAAAGATATTTAAACAAATATGGCATTATCTTTGCAATTTGACCATGTTTCCATATATAATAATAGTCAATATTAGTCAAAGTTGGATAATAAGGAATGTGGTTTAATGCAAAATCGCAACATATCCGATATTATTGAGAAGTATCTCAAAAGTATTTTAGCCGATTCGCAAAAAATAGAGATCAAGCGTTCTGAGATCGCGGAGCAATTTGATGTTGTTCCTTCTCAAATCAACTATGTTATCAAAACGAGGTTTACGATCCAAAATGGATATTTAGTTGAGAGTAAACGCGGTGGCGGCGGATACATTCGGATCGCAAAAGTCAATTTGATCGACGACACCGATGTTTTGGACCAACTGATCGATCTTATCGGAGAAAGTATTACTTCTGGTAAAGCTTTGCAGATCATACAAAGTCTTTACGAGGATAAGTTTTTGACACAAAAAGAAGCAAACCTAGTATTAGCGACCATGGATCGGACGACTCTAGATTTTGCCGATAAACGTTTGGAAAACGTGGTCCGTGCACGGATCTTAGTTAGTGTTTTAAATCGCTTAAGGTGTGCAGATTGATTTGTGTCTTGTGACCGTAAAATAGCTTAGGTAAAGAAGTCTTCTTTTTTAAAGAAAAGAATTTTTGCTTTAAAAAACCTGACTATATAAGGGGGACTTGAAATGAATGAATCATATACTCCTAGTGCTAAAAGAGTTTTAGAACTCGCACAAGTCAATGCAAATGGCTTTAGGCATCAGGCCATCGGTACGGAACACTTGTTGCTGGCCCTCGTTTCTGAAGAACAGGGGATCGCCCATAAAGTTCTGGCACAATTCGTGATCACGCCCACTGATATCAAGGAAGAAATTGAACGCTTGACAGGTTATGGCACTTTGAAAAGACAAGCACCAGACAATTACTTGCCATATTCACCTAAAGCAAAGAAAATCTTGACTCGTGCCGTTGCTCAAGCAGAATTGTTAAATTCCGAAAAGATCGGGACAGAGCATATTTTATTGGCTTTACTTGAAGATGACGATATTTTGTCATCACGGATCTTGGATAGCTTAAATATCGACATTAAACGGATCAGACAAACAGTTTTCAGACAGTTGGGGATCAGCCAGACTCAAGTTCGCAGAAATGCGAAGAAAAAAGACAAGGTCGAAGGAACACCTACCTTGGATGGTTTGGCTCGTAACCTAAATGAAATGGCTGAAAATGGTCAGATCGATCCTGTTATCGGCCGACAAAAAGAGGTCACCCGTGTGATCCAGATTTTAAGCCGACGGACTAAAAATAACCCAGTTTTACTGGGGGAGCCAGGTGTTGGTAAAACGGCTATTGCTGAAGGCTTTGCCCAAGAAATCATTAATGATAATGTGCCGGTAGAGCTTACCAACAAACGGGTCATGATGCTCGATATGGGCTCATTAGTTGCTGGAACTAAGTATCGTGGTGAGTTTGAAGATCGACTGAAAAAAATTTTGGATGAAGTTTACCATGACGGCAATGTCATCTTGTTTATCGATGAAATGCATACCTTGATCGGTGCCGGCGGTGCTGAAGGTGCGATCGATGCTTCTAATATCTTGAAACCTGCCTTAGCTCGTGGTGAAATGCAAGTCATTGGAGCCACGACTTTGGATGAATATCAGAAATATGTTGAATCAGACGCTGCTTTGGAGAGACGATTTGCAACGATCATTGTTGATGAACCAACTCCAGAAGAAACAGTTGATATTTTAAAAGGCTTGCGTCCGAAGTATGAAAAGCATCACCAGTTGAAATTATCTGATGAAGCTTTGCAGGCCGCAGTTAAGATGAGTGATCGCTATATTACTAACCGTTTCTTGCCGGATAAAGCCATCGATTTGATGGATGAATCTGCTGCTCGAGTTCATATTGCAGCATCTGGCGGCCAACAAAAACTAGCTCGGGCCTCGCATAAGTTAAAAGATGCCAAGGCCGCTAAAGAACAAGCTTTAGTTGATGAAGAATTCGAGGATGCTGCAAAGTACCGTAAACAGGAATTAAAGTGGAAAGAAAAGCTGGCTAAGTTAGAGGCACAAGAAGAAGGACAAGACGGTCATTACATTAAGGAAGTTGGCGAGGAAGATGTTGCTAACGTTGTTTCTGAGTGGACCGGTGTTCCGGTTACTCAGTTAACTAAGAGTGAAAGTGATCGGTTAGTCAATCTGGAAAATATCTTGCACAAACGTGTCATCGGTCAAAATGAAGCAATTGCTGCTATTTCTAAGGCCATTAGGCGTGCTCGCAGCGGCTTAGGCGACCCGACTCGTCCGATCGGTTCGTTTATGTTCTTGGGACCGACTGGTGTCGGTAAGACTGAACTGGCTAAGGCGTTGGCCGAGGCAATGTTTGGTGATGAAGACAATATGGTCCGGATCGATATGAGTGAATACATGGAGAAATATTCAACCAGTCGTCTGATTGGTGCTCCTCCGGGCTATGTTGGCTATGATGAGGGTGGACAGCTTTCTGAAAAGGTCAGAAATAAGCCGTATTCAGTTGTTTTACTCGATGAAGTTGAAAAAGCTCACCCTGATGTTTTCAACATCTTGCTGCAAGTTTTAGATGATGGTTTCTTAACAGATTCCAAGGGACGCAAGGTCGACTTTAGAAATACGATCATCATCATGACATCTAACTTAGGCGCCACTGATATCCGTGATAAAAAGGAAGTTGGTTTTGGTGCCAAGGCCACTACTGATGAATATCAGGCAATGTCTGATAAGATCAAGGATCGTTTGAAACAATCTTTCAGACCGGAATTCTTGAACCGAATCGACGAGGTTGTTATTTTCCATTCCTTGGATAAACAACAATTGCATGAAATTGTCAAGTTGATGACCCATGACGTGATCGAACGGATCAAGGAGCAAAATATCAAGCTCAAGATCACACCAGCAGCCATTGACGTTGTTGCTAAGGCAGGATTTGATCCAGAGTATGGTGCGCGTCCGATCAGAAGAGCTGTTCAAAGTGAAATTGAAGACCGATTAAGTGAGTCTTTGCTAGAAGGCAAGATCACGCCGGGGTCAACTGTAACGATCGGTGCTCAAAAGGGCAAGATCTCTTTGAAGGTCAAAGAACAAGAAACAAAAGAACCTGTCACCCAAAGCAAATAGCTTTTGTTCCGGTGATTGACCCTTTGGATCTCAACAGCTTTTAGAGTATTTAGGCTTGACAAAGTTGAAATACTTGGTATAATTAACAATTGCAAAAACTGTGAATTTAGCTATCGGCTGTGATATATTGTCCATGGTTGATAGAGAAATAGCAAAAATAGTGATGTCCATTTTTAGCGACGATCTGTTTTTGCTTTTTTTTGCTTAAAATCACGAAATTTTTTGCATTAGTTGAATTTGTAAAGAAAATGTAACATTAGTCTTTTCAGTTTAGTCAGATACTGAATTCACAGAAATATTTTGAGAGGTGAACAATTTGGCAGGACACTTGGTAAAATACGGCAAAAACCGTGTGCGTAGAAGTTATTCCCGCATTAAGGAAGTTCTTGATCTGCCTAACTTGGTTGAGATCCAAACTAATTCTTATAAATGGTTCTTAGATGAAGGTTTACGGGAAATGTTTGAAGACATTATGCCAATCGATGACTTCCAGGGTAAGCTTTCCATGGAATTTGTCGATTATCAACTTTTAGAACCAAAGTATACCGTTGATGAGGCACGTGAACATGATGCTAACTATTCTGCACCACTGCACGTTACTTTGCGTTTGATCAACCATGAAACAGATGAAATCAAATCACAAGACGTGTTCTTCGGTGATTTTCCTTTAATGACTAGGGAAGGAACATTTATTATCAATGGGGCAGAACGTGTTATCGTTTCACAATTAGTTCGTTCCCCTGGTGTGTATTTTAATTCTGAGCTGGATAAGAATGGCCGGACCAACTATGGGACTACAGTCATTCCTAACCGTGGTGCTTGGTTGGAATATGAAACAGACGCTAAGAATATCTCATATGTTCGGATCGACCGGACACGTAAGATCCCGATGACTGAACTGATCCGTGCTTTAGGTTATGGTTCTGACAGTGAGATCTTGGATATGATGGGCGAAACAGATAGTTTAATGTTCACCTTAGAAAAAGACGTGCATAAGAATCCTGAAGATTCTCGAGTTGAAGAATCACTGAAGGATATCTATGAACGGCTGCGTCCTGGTGAACCTAAGACGGCTGATTCTTCCAGAAGTTTGTTAACTGCACGTTTCTTTGATCCTAAACGTTATGACCTAGCTGCTGTTGGTCGTTATAAGATCAATAAAAAATTAGACTTGAAGACTCGTTTACTGAACTCAGTAGTTGCTGAAACCTTGGCTGACCCTGATACGGGTGAGATCATCGTCAACAAAGACGAAACGATCGATAAACGAGTAATGGACAAATTAGCACCTTACTTGAAACGCGATGACTTTAAGATGGTCACTTTCCAACCTTCTGATGATGGTGTAGTTCAAGAACCAATGAAATTGCAGATCATTAAGGTTTATTCGAAAAATGACCCAGAACGTGTCGTTAATATTATGGGTAATGGTAATGTTGATTTGAAATACAAGCATATTACTCCAGCCGACATCATCGCTTCCATGAACTACTTCTTCAACTTGCAAGAAGGCTACGGTTCAACTGATGATATCGATCACTTGGGTAACCGACGGATCCGTTCTGTTGGTGAATTATTGCAAAATCAGTTCCGGATCGGTTTATCCCGGATGGAGCGTGTTGTTCGTGAAAGAATGTCGATCCAAGATACTTCCACAGTGACACCGCAACAATTGATCAATATTCGTCCAGTTGTGGCTTCGATCAAAGAATTCTTTGGTAGTTCACAGCTGTCACAGTTCATGGACCAGACTAACCCATTGGGTGAATTAACGCATAAGCGTCGTTTATCTGCCTTGGGACCTGGTGGTTTGACTCGTGATCGTGCCGGATATGAAGTTCGTGACGTTCACTATACTCACTATGGCCGGATGTGCCCGATCGAAACTCCTGAAGGTCCTAACATTGGACTGATCAACAGTTTGGCATCGTACGCCCGTGTTAATAAGTATGGTTTCGTTGAAACTCCGTACCGTCGTGTATCTTGGGATACGCATAAAGTTACCCAAAAGATCGACTACTTGGCTGCTGACGAAGAAGATCCATACGTAGTTGCTCAGGCTAACACTCCGTTGAACGATGATGGTTCATTTGTCAATGACATCGTTATGGCCCGTAAAGAAGAAGAAAACATGGAAATCAGCATCGATAAGGTCGATTACATGGATGTTTCTCCTAAGCAGGTTGTTGCAGTTGCTACGGCATGTATTCCTTTCTTGGAAAACGATGACTCTAACCGTGCTTTGATGGGTGCCAACATGCAGCGTCAGGCTGTGCCGTTGCTGCAGCCGCATTCTCCGTTAGTCGGAACTGGTATTGAATACAAGGCTGCTCATGATTCTGGTGATGCTTTGATCGCCGATCATGATGGGGTAGTTGAATATGTTGATGCTAAAGAGATCCGTGTTCGTCTAGAAGACGGTTCGCTCGACAAATATAAATTAATGAAATTCCGCCGTTCAAATGGTGGTAAAAACTATAACCAAACTTCGATCGTCCATGTTGGTGAAGAGGTCGAGGCAGATTCTGTCTTAGCCGATGGTCCTTCGATGGAACAAGGGGAATTAGCTTTGGGACAAAACCCATTGATTGCCTTTATGACTTGGGATGGCTATAACTTTGAAGATGCGATCGCTATTAGTGAACGCTTAGTTAAAGATGATGTCTACACTTCGATCCATATTGAACAACATGAATCTGAAGCACGTGACACCAAACTCGGACCTGAAGAAATCACTCGTGAGATCCCGAACGTCGGTGAAGATGCTTTGAAAGATCTTGATGAATTTGGGATCGTCCGCATTGGTGCTGAAGTGCAAGACGGTGACATTTTGGTTGGTAAGGTTACTCCTAAGGGTGTGACTGAATTATCAGCTGAAGAACGTTTGCTGCATGCTATCTTCGGTGAAAAAGCCCGTGAAGTTCGTGATACTTCACTCCATGTTCCTCATGGTGGTGGCGGTATCGTTCAAGATGTCAAGATCTTTACTCGTCAAAACGGCGATGAACTCTCGCCTGGTGTTAACCAAATGGTCCGCGTTTATATCGCTCAGAAGCGTAAACTTCAAGTTGGTGATAAGATGGCCGGACGTCATGGTAACAAGGGTACTGTTTCCGTTGTTATCCCAGAAGAAGATATGCCATTCATGCCTGATGGAACACCGATCGACATTATGTTGTCGCCAATGGGTGTTCCTTCCCGGATGAATATTGGTCAGGTTTTGGACTTGCACTTGGGAATGGCTGCCCGTAAGTTAGGTATCCATGTTGCTTCACCTGTTTTTGATGGTGCAACTGACGATGACATTTGGGCTGCTTTGAAAGAAGCCGGCTTGCCTAACGATGGTAAGAGCATCTTGTACGATGGCCGGACAGGTGAACCGTTTGATAATCGGATCGCCGTTGGTGTTATGTACTACATGAAGTTAGCTCATATGGTCGACGATAAGATCCATGCTCGTTCAATTGGACCATATTCACTAGTTACGCAACAACCATTAGGTGGTAAAGCACAGTTTGGTGGGCAGCGTTTCGGTGAAATGGAAGTTTGGGCTTTGGAAGCTTACGGTGCTGCTTATACACTGCAAGAAATCTTGACCTACAAGTCTGATGACGTCACCGGACGTGTCCGGACTTATGAAGCCATCGTCAAAGGTGAACCGATCCCTCAACCAGGAGTACCGGAATCATTCCGCGTACTTGTTAAGGAATTACAAGCTCTGGGCTTAGACATGAAAGTGCTCGATAGCGACAAGCAAGAAATCGAATTACGTGAAATGGACGACGATGATGATGAAGTCGTCAACGTAGACGCTTTGAGCAAGTATGCTAAAGAACAAGCTGATAAAAAGGCTGAAGAGGCACAAGAAAGTAAAGATTCAGAGACTGAACAAAAATCTTAAGAACAATAAATTCAACATTAAAAAAGGGAGGTCGGTCCTTTGATCGATGTCAACAAATTCGATAGTATGCAGATCGGTTTGGCTTCGTCTGATAAGATCAGAAGCTGGTCATATGGGGAAGTTAAAAAACCAGAAACTATCAACTATCGGACTCTGAAACCTGAAAAAGACGGTTTGTTTGATGAACGTATTTTTGGACCCACAAAAGACTGGGAATGTGCTTGTGGGAAATATAAGCGGATTCGTTATAAGGGGATCGTTTGTGATCGTTGCGGCGTCGAAGTTACTCGTTCTAAAGTACGACGTGAACGGATGGGCCACATCGAGCTTGCTGCTCCTGTAACTCACATTTGGTACTTTAAAGGGATCCCTAGCCGGATGGGTCTTGTCTTAGACATGAGCCCTCGTGCTTTGGAAGAAATTATCTATTTTGCTTCATACGTTGTAACAGAACCTGGTGACACTCCGCTTGAGAAAAAGCAGTTGATGACTGAACGTGAGTATCGTGAGAAACGTGAAGAATACGGTAATGGCTTTAAGGCTGACATGGGTGCCGAAGCAATTCGGACACTGTTAAAAGACGTTGACCTTGAAAAAGAATGTGCAGAGTTAAAAGATGAATTACGTGAGGCTACTGGTCAGAAACGTACTCGTGCTGTTCGTCGTTTGGATATCTTGGAAGCCTTCTTGAACTCTGGCAATGAACCAGAGTGGATGGTCATGGAAGCAATCCCAGTCATCCCGCCGGATCTACGGCCAATGGTTCAGTTGGAAGGCGGACGTTTCGCCACATCCGACCTGAATGACCTTTATCGTCGTGTGATCAACCGGAACAATCGTTTGAAACGTTTGTTGGACTTAAATGCTCCTGGCATTATTGTTCAAAATGAAAAACGGATGTTGCAAGAAGCTGTCGATGCCTTGATCGATAATGGCCGTCGGGGTCGTCCGGTGGCTGGTCCTGGTAATCGTCCATTGAAGTCACTTTCACATATGCTGAAAGGTAAGCAAGGACGTTTCCGTCAGAACTTGTTAGGTAAGCGTGTCGATTATTCTGGTCGTTCCGTTATTGATGTTGGTCCTAAATTACGTTTGAATCAAATGGGTATTCCGCATGAAATGGCTTTGGAACTGTTCAAACCATTCATGATGAAAGAATTGGTCAAACGCGAAATGGCTTCAAACATCAAGAATGCTAAGCGTAAGATCGATCGTCGTGATGAAGATATCTGGGATGTTTTGGAAGATGTTATCAAAGAACATCCGGTTTTGTTGAACCGTGCCCCTACATTGCACCGTTTAGGTATCCAGGCTTTCGAACCAGTTTTGGTCGATGGTAAAGCGATGCGTTTGCATCCTTTAGCTTGTGAAGCCTACAATGCCGACTTTGACGGTGACCAGATGGCTATTCACGTTCCTTTGTCCGATGAAGCTCAGGCTGAAGCTCGTTTGTTAATGCTTGCTGCTCACCATATCTTGGCACCAAAAGATGGGAAACCTATCATTTCACCATCACAGGATATGACGATCGGTAACTATTACATTACGATCGAAGGATCCAAGCGTGAAGGCGAAGGGATGATCTTCAAGGATGTTAACGAAGTCAGGACTGCATATCAGAACAACTATGTTCATTTGCATACTCGGATCGGTTTACAGGCATCATCCTTGGCACAAAAAGGGACACCATTCACTGACTGGCAAAAAGAACGGATCTTAGTCACCAGTGTTGGTAAGGCGTTCTTTAACGAGATCTTACCTGCTGATTTCATTTACTTGAATGAACCAACTGAAGATAACTTGATCGATCAGACACCAGACAAGTATTTCTTAGAACCAGGTCAAGACATCCATGAATATTTGCGTGATGCAGAATTGGTCAAGCCTTTCAAATCTGGCTTCTTGTCAGATATCATTGCCCAAGTCTATCAAGACTACAAGGTAACTGAAACTTCTGAATTACTTGACCGGATGAAAGATCTTGGTTATGCAGAATCTACTAAGTCTGGTTTGACAGTCGGTGTTTCTGATGTGACTGACTTGAAAGAGAAACCTGCTATCATTGAAAAAGCCCATAAAGACGTGGCTACTGTTGGTAAACAGTTCCGTCGTGGTTTGATCACTGATGACGAACGTTATAACCGAGTTATCTCGATTTGGAACAAGGCTAAAGACGACATCCAAGAAAAGCTGGTTGCTAACATGGATCCGTCTAACCCTATCCAAATGATGAGTGATTCCGGTGCCCGTGGTAATATCTCTAACTTTACTCAGTTAGCTGGAATGCGTGGCTTGATGGCTTCTCCTTCTGGTAAAACAATGGAGTTGCCAGTTATTTCAAACTTCCGTGAAGGTCTTTCCGTTTTGGAAATGTTTATTTCTTCTCACGGTGCTCGTAAGGGTATGACTGATACGGCTTTGAAGACTGCTAACTCTGGTTACTTGACTCGTCGTTTAGTCGATGTTGCTCAGGACGTTATTATCCGTGAAGATGATTGCGGTACTGATCGCGGCTTAGATGTTACTGCTATCCGCGAAGGCAATGAAATGATCGAACCGTTATATGACCGGATCTTAGGCCGCTTTACTATGAAGACTGTTTATGATCCGCAAACGGGGGATGTTATCGTCCCTGGTGACACATTCATCAATGAAGAACTTGCACAAAAGATCATCGATGCAGGTGTTGAACTTGTTACGATCAGAACTGCTTTCACATGTAATACACGTCACGGTGTTTGTCGTAAATGTTACGGACGTAACTTAGCGACAGGAGATCCTGTTGAAGTCGGTGAAGCTGTTGGTACAGTTGCTGCTCAGTCTATCGGTGAGCCAGGTACTCAGTTGACTATGCGTACTTTCCATACCGGTGGTGTTGCCGGCGGTGATATTACTCAAGGTCTTCCTCGTGTGCAAGAATTGTTTGAAGCACGTAATCCTAAAGGTCGTGCTGTGATCACCGAAGTTACTGGTGTGATCGATTCGATCGAGGAAAATCCGGCTGACCGGACTAAGGAAGTTACAGTCAAGGGTGAAACAGATACAAGAACTTACAGTTTACCGTTTACTGCTGTTTTACGTGTTGCTGAAGGTGATCAGATCCACCGCGGTGACCCATTGACAGTTGGTTCGATCGATCCTAAGGAATTGATCAAAGTTCGTGATGTTTTGTCAACCGAAAACTATATCTTGGCTGAAGTTCAAAAAGTTTACCGTATGCAAGGTGTTGATATCTCCGATAAGCATATCGAAGTTATGACACGGCAGATGTTACAGAAGGTTCGTGTCATGGACCCAGGTGACACTGACTTATTGCCAGGAAACTTGATGGATATTAGGGACTTCTCTGCTCGTAACGTTAAAACACTGATCAATGGCGGTATCCCAGCCACTTCACGTCCTGTTTTACTTGGTATTACGAAAGCTGCTTTGGAAACAAATAGTTTCTTGTCAGCTGCTTCCTTCCAGGAAACAACACGTGTCTTGACTGATGCTGCTATCCGCGGTAAGAATGACCCATTGGTAGGTTTGAAGGAAAATGTTATCATTGGTAAGATCATTCCTGCTGGTACTGGTATGGCTAGATACCGTAACATTGAACCAGAAGAAAAAAGTAGTGTTTCCGACAGCGTTTATTCGATTTCAGATGTTGCTAAGAAATTAAACATCGAAGAAAATAATGAATTGCCATCGGATCATCAATAAAAGCTGAGTATGACTTGGCTAAAAAAGAGTTCTAGACTTTGGGCTAGAGCTCTTTTTTTAGGGTGCGCCCGGCATGGGCAGTAACTAG
>NZ_AZFI01000048.1 GCF_001435755.1 Ligilactobacillus acidipiscis DSM 15836
GATTTTATGACGAACTAGCACCACGCGTATACTATATAAAAAAGAATGGAGGGATCACGGTGAGTTTAGGGTTTATTTATGGTAAGGCGGGAACTGATCGGCAGAAACTTGTTTTACAACAACTGGAAGAGTGGCAAAGTTCTGCCAGTGTTTCAGAAATATTTTATATCGTACCTGACCACATTAAATTTGAATCAGAAGTTAATGTTTTAGATTATTTACGACACCAAAAAGGAGAGATGGAAAAAATGTTTGCATCTGCCAACGTGCAGACTTTTTCATTTAGTCGTTTGATGTGGTATTTTTTGAAAGAACAACCAGCTTTAACCAAAACACGTTTGACTCCAACAGGACTTTCTATGATCGTGACCCATATTTTGCATGAACTTGATGAAAAAGAACTTTACGTTTTTACTCGTGAGAGAAATAGTCCTGGGTTTAGTAAAAAATTAGCCGAACAAATAGTAGAGCTTAAATTAGGTGGTTTTTTACCAGAAGATTTAGAACAATTTGCTAAAAATTTACAGACAAAAGATAAAGGAGAACAAGTTGATCTTGGTCAAAGATTACATGATCTTTCACTAGTTTATACGAAGTTTGAAAAATATATTGCTGGTCAATACTTAGATACGGCAGAAAGCTTGGATGAGTTGATCAATTATTTGCAAACAGTTGATTTAAGTCAGTCTTGTTTTGTGATCGATGGTTTTACAAGTTTTAATGCTAAAGAAAAAGAAGTTATTTCAGTGTTGATGCAAAAGGCTGCTGAAGTCAGAGTTAGTTTGATCTTGAATCATAAATATGTTGATAGTAAACCTGAAACAAGTGATTTGTTTTATCAAACCGGTAAAATCTACTATGAGTTAACACAGCAGGCTAAAGCGTCACATGTAGCACGAATGGTCGATAAAAGAGCAGCAGATTCTCGGGTATCAGCTGATTTGACCAGCCTCGAAGATTTTTGGATAGATTCACAAACGTTTTCTCCGCCAAAAAAGTATTACTTAGAAGATGCCCAGAGTTTGTCTTTGACAGAAACATCTGACCGTGTACGTGAGATTCGTTATGTAGCCGCAAAAATTAGAAATCTTGTTTTTACGGGTAATTATAAGTATCACGATTTTCTGATTTTAACGCCACAGCAGGATAAATATCAGAATCTGTTGGAAAATGTGATGGATGAGTATGACATTCCAATTTTTACTGATTTGAATAAAACAATGCTTAATCATCCTTTAGTTGAATTTGTACTTGCTTTGTTTAGTGTGCAACAACAAAATTATTCCTATCGTTCAGTAATGAGATTGTTGAAAACCGAGATTTTTGTACCCAAGATCGACGAACCAAACTGGACTCTCGGAACATTCAGAAACACATTAGATCTTTTAGAAAATTGTATATTGCAAAATGGCTATTTTTATGAATCTTCGTGGAAAGATCCAGAGGATTGGGTCGTCGAAACTTGTGGTATGAAACCAAATGAGTCACCAGAAGAGCACCAAAAGCGTCAAGCTAATTTACCTAACAATCGTTTTGTAAATAAGGTCCGTCGGGAAGTATACCGGCAATTAAGTTCATTTTTCAAAAAGATCAACAAGGTTAAGACAGGACGAGAGTTTGCTGTTGAATTAATAAATTTCTTGGAAAAAATCGGTGTGCCGCAAACTTTACAGGGTTGGCAAGTTAGTGCCGCTAAGGATCTTGAAAATGACCCTACTCGTTTAAGTGGTTCGGTCAGCGATGTTTCTCGGCATGAAGAAGTCTGGAACACCTTATGTTCTTTATTAGATGAGTATGTGACAGCTTTGGGCGCAGAACCCTTGGATCTGGAAGAATTTATCGCTCTTATTCAAAACGGTTTTGATAATGCTAAATATAGTCAAGTTCCCTCCACTTTAGATCAGGTTATATTTTCTGAAAGCGGAGTAGTTCAAATGCAAAATAGGCGGGTGTTATTTTTTGTTGGAGTTACTGATGCTGTCATGCCGCGGACATTTGAAAATAATGCGTTGCTTTCTGATATAGATCGTGATGAGATAGAACAATTAACTGGCGAGGGATCTGCTGAAAAATATTTGACTGAAACAGCGGAGATTCGAATGGCGGAAGAACCGTTTGCGAATTATTTATCATTTATGGCGGTCAACTCGCGGATTTTCTTCACTTATCCGTTGAGTGATAATGATGGCCAGCCATTACGACTTTCACCTTATATTGAGCGGATCAAAAATGCTTTTTCTTTGCAGGTTCAACATCCTGAAAAACAGCTAGATCCAACAGCCGATAATATTATTGATTTGATTGGGACCAAGGCTACGACTTTGGGTGAACTGTTGTCGGTAAGTCGAGATGCTTTTCATAATGGAAAAGATCTTCACGCAACTTGGCGAGGTCTTTATCGTTATTTATCAGCGACTTATAACCAACGAACAACACAGCTTTTTAAAAGTTTAGGTTTTTCTAACGATGTGTTGCCAGGCCAGTCTGAAAAAGCTGATGGTCATAAATATTTAGATCCTGAAATAGTTCATGGTTTATATGGCGACCAGATCAATACTTCGATCTCTAAGTTAGAAACTTTTTTTGCTGATCCCTACCAGTACTTTTTGCAATATGGGTTAAAATTGCGCCCACGGCAGGAGTTTTTACTTCAACCGGCTGATACCGGAGAATATTTTCACTTTATTATGGAGTATTTTTTCCGGAATATCCTCAAGCAGGGCAAAACTTTGGCGGAAATCAGCAGTAACGAATTCGATGAATTAATGGCAAAGACATTGCAACAAGTTTCAGAAGAATTTGGCGGGAAGATTTTTTCTTCCACAGCAAGGTATCGATACACTCAGCGCCAATTGACTCATACGGCTGACCAAGTGATTCACGCGATCGCTAGACAACGAAAGAAAAGAAAAATCTATACAGTCAAAACTGAAACGTCATTTGGAGATCAAACAGGACTTCCTGCGCTGGTTTTTGCAGATCCAACAAGTAAGGACAATGCTTCAAAAATGAATTTACGTGGACGGATAGATCGGATAGATCTCGTTGAAGGTCAGGACGGAAAACTTTATTATAACGTGATAGATTACAAGTCTGGTGATCCGGAACGAAAAATGGATCATTTTTTACTACGTGCTTTTAATGGACTCTCTTTACAGTTATTGACTTATCTGCGTGCTTTACAGCAGGCGGCTGATAATGGTGATTTGACCAATATGTTGAATGGTTCTTCGAATTTAGCACGACAATTAGTCCATAATAAGAAAGACCCCGAGTTGGGTAGTGCTTCATATTTGCATCTATTTGATCCAATAATTAAAAAAGAAAGCAAAGATCATGCCCGTGAATTAGATAAAAATTATATGTATAAAGGGATATTCCGTCGCGGAGCAGATGCTTCTAATGAAGAAAACGGCTTTCTTTTAGCTTTGGACCAAGATTTGGAATCAGCTGCGCAAATCGGTGGTTCAGCGTCATCTGATAACTATCCTGTTAAATATGTTAAGAGTAAGAAGGATTTTAAGACAAGTACTGCCAAAAGCCTGTTATTGACGATCAACCAAATCAGAGAATTGCTGTTATACAATGATTTGAAAATAGAAGAGGCGCGCAAAAATATTTTTGCCGGAGTGATCGACTTAGCCCCTTATCGTTTAGATAATAGTACTGGACTTGACTATTCGGATTATCAGGAGATCATGATGTTTGATCCGCTGCTCGACCGAAATAACTACCGTAAGATAACTAAAATGTCCGATGAAGAAATCTGGAGTGAAATACAAAAAATGATCAAAGAAAGGGGGGCTACAGATTGAGTGTTGAGAAAAAAAGCAGCTTCAAACCGACACCCGGCCAGTTTAAAGCCATAGAACATCATGGACATGATGTTTTAGTGGCTGCATCTGCTGGTTCCGGTAAAACCAAAGTCTTGATCGAACGTGTCTTAAAACAAGTGATCGAGCAGAAAGTTGATCTTTCTTCCATGCTAATTGTGACTTTTACTGAAGCAGCAGCAAAAGAAATGCGCGAAAGATTGACTAAGGAATTACAAAAACGATTAAGCCAGCAATTAGGATCTGGAAATATTCAACAAACTGAACAGCTCAAGTGGTTGCGCAGACAGCTATCTGCGGTCAATGTAGCTGATATCAGTACCATTCATGCTTTTTGTCTGCATTTGATCCAAAAGTATTATTATACAGTCGATATCGAACCTGATTTCAGACTGGTTTCGGATGATACAGAAAGGACCCTGATCAGAGATGATGTTTGGGATACAGTGCGCGAAAGTTTTTATCAACAGTTAGAGGATTCTTATCAAAATAATTCTTCAATGACAGAAAATGAACGTGAGGATGCACAATTATTTGAAAAGCTTCTCCAGATTTTTGCTAAAGATCGTGATGATGCTGACTTTTCTGAGTTAGTGATGAGAGCGGATGAGTTTGCGAGTGCAACCAGTGATCCTGAAAAATGGCTTTTAAATCTGAGCAATTCATACCAGATCGATGAAGGACAGGACATTGTAAATAGCTTGATCTGGCAAAATTCTTTAAAAGGGATCATTACCGGGCAACTGGATGAAATAATAACTAATGTTCAAAAACGTAATGATTTATATGAAAAAAAGCTGCGATCTGAAATGGAGTCATACTGGTCAGATGAAGTCAGCACGGATCTTAAGGATTATGAGAAAAAGAAACAAACTCGTTTTGAAAAATATGCTAAAAAGGCGCAACTGCAGGCAGAGGAACTAACTGCTTTGAAAAAATTGCGTACGGCTGTTACAAATGACCAGCCATATAAACAGATCAAGAAATTAGCTGAAAATTGTTCGTTAAGTGGGAAACCTTCCTTGGTCAAGTGTTCAGGCGAAACGAAACCGAATGATCTTAACGAAAAGGCTGTTTTAATAAACGAACAAATGAAGAAATTGCAAATGGCTGCTAGCGACCAATTAACTAAACATTTATTAGTTGATTATTTTGCCTTATCTGACTCGGAACTAGTTTCATTATTGAGTAAATCGAAAAAATTATTAATAAAATTTGGGCAAATAGTCATTTCTTTTAGAAAAGAATATCAGAAAGAAAAGAAAAGAAGGCATCTCCTAGATTTTAATGACCTGGAACATTATGCTTTAGCAATTGTTTCTTCACCAACTGATGAAAGTCGCCAGATCCGTGCAATGTTGCAGAAACGTTATCATGAGATCATGGTCGATGAATACCAGGATACTAATGGTGTCCAGGAAGCTTTATTGACAGCCATTCAAGATCCACAGCAAGGGAACATGTTTATGGTCGGTGATGTTAAACAATCGATTTATCGTTTTAGACAAGCGGATCCGGCGTTGTTTAATCGTAAATATCATGATTTTGCCGAACTTAAGGAAGATGAAACTCTCACAGATCAACCAGGAGAAAAGATTATCCTAGCTGAAAACTTTCGCTCAGTTCAAAATGTTGCTGATTTTACGAATCTTATTTTTAGACAGATCATGGATGAAAAAATCGGTGAGATCAGTTACGATGACAACGCGAGTTTAATCGCAGGAAATCTTAGTTATCCACCCCAAACAGCACATTTGTCGACTGATATCTTAGTTTATGAGTCGCAAGAAGAACAAGACGAGCAAGAAGAGCAGATCGAAGATGATTTTGAAATTGACAGCAAAGAGCAGGGTCAGATTTATTTAGTTGCTAATAAGATCAAAAAACTGATCAATGAAGAACACAAAGAGATCTTTGACCGCGATAGTGGACAAATGAGACCGTTAGAATATAGCGATATAGCGATCCTGGCTTCGACTCATGGAGATAGTCTGTTGATTGCCGAAGAATTCAAAAATTTAGAGATCCCAGTCAATGTTGATAATACAAATAACTACTTCAAAACGATTGAGATCCAGATCATGATGTCTTTATTGGAAGTTATTGATAATCCACATCAGGATATACCGTTAGTCGCTGTTTTACGCTCGCCATTATATCAATTTGATGAAAATGAACTAGCCTATTTGCGTATTCATTTGCAAAAGGGAGATTTCTATCAAACTTTAACTGATTTTCGCTATCATTTTGAAAAAAAGCAGAATGAAGATGAGTTCAAAAAAGATGAACGGTCTGAGAAAATATATCATAAAGTGACTCGTTTTTTGGATGACTTGACTAGTTTCCGTGTCCGCGGACGGCGTAATGACTTAGCAACTTTGATCTGGTCAATATATTCGCGTACCGGATTTCTCGATTATGCTGGTGGAATGCCAGGTGGTCAACAAAGGCAAGCAAATTTGCATGCTTTATATGAGCGAGCAGCTGATTATGAAAAAATGAGTTATAAAGGAATTTTTCAATTTGTTCGTTTCATAAAAAAGATGCAAGAAAAAGATCATGATCTAGCAGAAATGAGTGTCCAAGACGGTAATAATGCAGTTTCGTTTATGACGATCCATAAAAGTAAAGGGTTAGAGTATCCCGTGGTGTTTTTGATCAATGCTCATAAGCAATTTAATTTACGTTCGATATCTAGTAAACCATATGTTCTTGATGATAAATTGGGTATGGGGATCGATTATGTTGCAACTGAAATTGAAGATGGACGAGAAATTCAAGTTAAAACACCGACACCAGTTAAAGTTGCTATTAAAGAAAAGGCAACTCAAAAGGCTATAGCGGAGGAAATGCGCAAGTTATACGTTGCTTTAACAAGAGCAGAACAAAAAATTTACATTGTTGGCGAATCTAAGACCGCTTTAACGGCCTTAGAAAACTGGGTCGGACAAATTGTTGCCGATCAATTAGTTTTGAGTGACGCTAGTCGTAAAAGGGCTGGTTCTAACTATTTGGATTGGATCGGGGCGGCAATTATTCGATCAAAAGAGTTTTCTTCTGCAAATATAAAGCGCTATACGCTAACAGCTGAAAATGAGAAGCAAACGCAAGATGGAAAAAGCATTATAGAAAACGCAGATAAAGATCAGATCGACTTACTTCAAAAAATTAGAGAGCTTAAAGAACAAGCACCAGAGGTCCTGAAAGATAGTCCTGCCAAATTCAAAGTTGAATTTTGGGATAAACGCAGACTGCAAAGCGATATGGGGATAAGTCAAGCCAAAATTACCGAACAGGCTGCACAATGGGCCAAACGCCAGTCTCAAAGTGGACAATTACCGGCAGATTATTCGGCACTGATGGAATTTAAATATCCTGATACGCAATTAACCATGACTACAGCATATCAGTCTGTAACTGATATTAAACGATTGTTTGAAGATCCAGATAATGATTTAATGGGACAAGTCAATATTGATCAAGTAGGGAATTCAAATCAAAACAAGGATCAGAATGACGAAAAACGTGCACTTTATCTGCAGCATGGTTTTGAGCGACCGTTATTTATGATGGAGGAAAATAATGTCACACCTGCTCAAGTCGGGACTGCCACGCATTTAGTATTCCAAAAATTGCCCCTTACCGGTACTGTTACTAGAAAAGTAGTGGAACAGGTAATAGCAGATTTATGTGAAGACGGTCTGTTAAGCAATTCTTTGGCCGCTAAAATCAGCATTGATGGAGTAGTCGGTTTATATCAAACTAAACTTGGTGCAGAGATTTTGCAAAATCAAGCAGCTTTACAGCGTGAAGCACCGATCGCTATGTTGTATCCAGCAGGCAAGCTGTTTGATGGTTCACAGTTCAGAGATGTTGAACAACCTGTGCTGATCCATGGTATTATCGATGGGTATTTCACAGACGAACAAAATAAAACAATTTTATTTGATTATAAAACCGACCATGTTCCGGCAAATGGCTCACAAAAAGTCGCAGAGTCTTATCGTGGACAGCTAAATTTATATGGTTTAGCTTTGCAAAGTATTTTAGGAAAAGATGCTAGGATCGAAAAGTATATTTACTTAGTAGAAACTGGTGAAGTTATTAGAATTTAAAGAAGTTCACTAACCAAAATAAGCTGCTGTATATCCCTGATTTAGGATACACAGCAGCTTATTTCTTGCTTACATATTTTGTTGTTTTTTACTGCGCCATTCGATGACTGTTAGGATCAAAATTGAAAGCAATGAAATTAACAAGCCTTGGTAGAAATAAGGTGGGGTAAATTTCATTGTGACAGTGTGCTGACCTTTAGAAATATTTGCTCCAATGAAAGTGTTTTGTAACTTAAATGTTGGCACCTTTTTTCCATCGATCTTGACCGTCCAGCCTGATGAATATGGAATCGTTGTTGCAAAAATTTGGTTATTATTTTTGATATTGATCTTACCAGACAAATGGCGGTTATTGATTTCTTTGACATGCCAAGACTGTTTCTTTATTTGCTGCAACTTCTTGTTTGCTTGCTGGCTATCCAACCGATATAAAACAAAGTTCTCTAGAAATAAAGAGTCCTTTTTAAATCTGGTCGTTATCGTTACTTCATTGTTTTTAGAATGATCAGCAATATTTAAGATAACGGTATGACGGAATGTACCATAGTGGTATAAAGAGTGACTACCAGTATAAGTTTCAACGTTTGTTTCTTCCATTCCAGGTCCAAAAGTGAGGTAATATGGATCATTTGTCTTAGGAGTAAATTTGAAAATGACTTGTGCTGGGTCTTTCTTATTTTTCTTTTTCAATAAGGAACCAGTTAAATTTACTGTTTTATCTGCATTTTGAAAAACAACCTCATTAAAGTTCTGCGCAGTGAAATATTTAGTTGTCGGCCAAGTACCTGTTGCCGCATTTAACCAGTTGGTCTGATAATTTACAGGGTCATTGATAGGTAACTTGACATTTTTAAGCGCTTCGTTGGCACTATATCCGACCGATGCAGCCAGCGGGTTCTTATAAATTTTTGTCAACTGCTGGTTTTTGACCAGCTGATAGCGCTGGATCTCAGGCTTAACAGTTAATGGAGTCAATGCTTTTTTTTGTGCATTTTTTTGATCAAGCTCGCTGCTATCTTTAGGAGCAGTAAAATATTTCATGCCCAGTAACGAATCGCTGATCAATGATCCATTTGAATAAGTTACATAGTTATCGCCGTCGGGGTCGCCTAGTTGGCCATAAAAATCAGGAATACTTTTTTCTAAAGCTGAACTGAAATAAGAACCCGTATTCAAATCATGTGCGATCCCATCATTTTTAGTTCGTGAATAAGTTTGCCCCGTACGATAAAAACCGGGATCTATCTTAGACAAAGTCTTGCTGTCGTTTGCCAAGGCTTCGGATGGATCAGCATACTCTTTTTGACTTAAATAGCTAATATTGTTCAAAGAAAGAATAGCATTGGCAAAAGTTTCACCACCAACAACTAAAAAGAGCAATAATATCTTATTTATCCTATTTGATCGAACGTTGCCTGGACGTATCAATAGTAAAGTTAATGTCGCTGTTGCAAATAATGTTGAACAGATCAGAGTTTCTTTCGATATAAATGACAATTTTTTCATGTTACGCCAAGATAAGAAGATGACCCCTGCGTATAATAAAGCTAAGACTAAAACTTTGGCTGCTGAGATATCTAATGAACTTTGATAGTTAAGTGCCGCCAGATAAATCATCCAGAAACTGACTAAAAAGGAAAAACGATATGGATACCAAACAGGAAATTGCATTCCGTGCCATAAAAGATCAAGCGGCTCGAAGCACATTGAAAGAAAAAGAAAAGCCGTGATCAAAAAGGAACATAAACGAGTTTGCCATTTAAACGTTCTATTTAAGAAATAGAGTAGGAAACCAAACAAAACCAATGAACCTACAAAAATGTTAGGGAGTCCGGTTGACATTTGTTTGAAGTTAAAAGAGCCGACTAATAGTTTAGACAGCATTTGCAGCGGAGGATACTCTATTTTGGCATGGATCACGTTAGTTGTATATTCTCCCTTGCTGCTTTGGAGAGAAAATAAGGTCGGCAACAATACAAGACAAGCTAGACCGGCACTCAACAGTGACCTGCTAATAAATAAGAAAGAATCTTTAATAGTATGTCTGATAGATACAAAATTATCGGTCTCAGTCCAGATGAAAAACAAGATCAGGAAAAGTGCGATCATATAACCCATGTAGTAATTAGAAATGAACATCAAGGCAAGCCATAACGAGTAGGAAGTGCCATGTTGATTTTTAAGTAATTGTAATAACGAATTAATTATCAAAGGTAGAAAAACTAAAGCATCGACCCAGAGGAGGTTCAATTGGTTGGCGATCGCCCAGCCCATTAAAGCATAGACGGTAGAAAAAAGCGGCAGCAAAATGTTTGATTGGATCTGCTGCTTTTTAAGCAAACGCCCAAAAGTATAACCAGAACAGCCGTATTTAAGTAAAGTCACTAACATTACTCCGGCAGTGATAGATTTTCCAGGAAAGAACAAGAATAATAGATTAAAGGGGCTCAGCAAATAGTAGGCGAATTCACCAAACATTTCTCCACCGATCGCTTTATTAAAAGAATAAAAAAAGTTACTTGGATCATGAAGTATAGAATTCCTAAAAAAAGCAAAGAAATCAATATATTGTTGGCCTAAATCAACGGTCAATAAGGTGTTCTGACCAAAAGGCGCCATTTTACGATAAATAAAGTATCCAAGCATCAAGATGACGGGGATACAAAAGCTAAGCATTAAAGGATAGTGTTTTTTTACATAAGCGGTGATTTTGATCTTCATTAGAAAGTTACCTTCCAAATATTAAATTATTCACTTAAAGATAGTGTTAACAACAAGCATATTTAATGTTATCTATCTAGATAACTTAACAAGGATAACACAGTTATTTTTGAATTTCAGCAAATGACGTCAGCTTAAATATAATCTTAACCCATGTATAAGTACCAAAAAAAGGCCCTATGTCGAGACCAATAAAAAAGATTTGTGCTGGGCACAAATCTTATCATCAATTATCTTAATATAGAATGCGTTTGCAAGAACGATTACATTTTTTCTTAAACTAAAATTTCACGCTCAACAAATTCGCAATGTTCTTTCTTTTCTGTTTGATCTTCAAGTTCGTTGATCTTTTGGCATTCAAAGAGAAGTGTTTTCATATCTTGACCGCTCAATGTATATGCTTCACCAACTTCAGCTACCCTTGGATGGTATTTCTTTAGTGCGCATGCATTGTCTTCATCAACGTACACATCGAAGTCACCGAAATTTGCCTGATAATTTAGTTTGTTCATAATAAGGTCACTCTCTTTCTTTCAAAATCTGACTTCATTGTACAACTTTATTTTTTGATGTAAAGGGTTTCACAATCTTTTTGTTAGTTTTAGGAGCACTAAAAGGGGCATGTGTGCCCACGATTGGGAAATAGACAAATATTAAGAAAAGGTAAAGTTTAATTAATTGTAGAAAACCTTTTCTGCTAGGGAATTGCGCAAAAAGTTTCATTCTGTCTTCTAGTTAACGATAGCGAAATGCTCAAAAAAAGATATCAGACATTTCAGACTAAGCTAGTGTCAAGGAAAAACACTTAACAAAAAATAAAAAACCTGAATTATTCATACTTTTTGTCTTGGCAGATTGTAAAATTTAAGTTGAACATT
>NZ_AZFI01000049.1 GCF_001435755.1 Ligilactobacillus acidipiscis DSM 15836
CTTCCACCCACAAATACTTTACGCTAACTAATTATCTGCTACAATTCAGCAGCTTCATCTTTTTCTTTTTGCCGTCTTCTTAACATCTTCACTGATTGCACATAAGAAGTGATCAAAACTAAACACGACCCGATCCAAGCTAATGGACTAGCGAAACAAGCGCCCGCGTAACCGAAACGTGTTGCCAAGAATAAGGCAGCACCGATCCGCATGGCCAGCTCAGCCAAGCCAGCCAACGTCGGTACAACACTTTTGCCTAAACCTTGAAGAGTATTGCGGAAGATAAATAAGATCGCTAAAAGCGGGTAAAATGACGCATTAACGTTAAAGTAGATCTGGGATAAAGACAAAACGCCCTGGTCCGCATTACCAACAAAAACCGTGACCATGTTTTGTCCAAAGATGATCATCAGTAAGCCGGCAGCAACGCTAAAACCAACTGACATCAAAACGGCCGATTTGACTCCTTTTAAGATCCGGCCATATTCCGCCGCACCATAGTTTTGTGCGGTATAGGTTGCCATTGCAACACCAAAAGAACTCATCGGCAAAGTAGCGATCTGGTCGATCTTACTGGAAGCCGTAGTAGCCGCCACAGCAGTAGTCCCTAAGGCATTCAGTGCTGACTGGATCATGATCGAACCAATGGCAATGATCGAGGACTGAAATGCCATCGGTAAGCCCACGTTCAAATGGCTAGTGATCATTTTACGATCAACTTTCTTAAAATCGACCCAATGGATCTGCAGCAACGGGATCTTCTTAATGATATACAACACACATAAAAGTACCGAGAATAACTGAGCAGCTAAAGTGGCGAATCCAGCCCCGGCAACGCCCCAGTGAAAGACAACAATGAAGAGTAACTCTAGCAAAACATTCAACACGGCAGCGATGATCAAAAAATAGAGCGGAGTCCGACTATCACCCAAACTGCGAATAATATTGGCAAGCAGGTTGTATGCCATTTGGATCCCAATCCCACCGAAAATGATCGTACTAAAAGTCTGTGCGTTATGCTCAATTTCTGCTGGTGTGTTCATCAACATCAAAATATCATGAATAAAATAGACACTTAAAAAAGTTAACACAGCAGTTACTACCAAACTGATCACGATACTTGTCGCAAAGCTTTCACGTACTTTACGATAATCATGCGCACCGAAAAACTGCGCAGTCATGATCGACAGACCAGCAGTCATCCCTTGAGCAAAACCAATGATCAAAAACTGAATACTCCCCGTCGAACCAACGGCCGCCAATGCGTTTACCCCTAAAGTTTGCCCTACAATGATCGTATCAGACAGGCTATACAGCTGCTGAAAAAGATTGCCTATCAAAAGTGGTACGGCAAAAGTTAAAATCAATTTAATTGGACTGCCTTTGGTTAATTCTTTCACAGTAAAATCCCCCCAAATATAACAGAGTGAAGCAAGCCAGGAGAACTCGAGCACTAAGGGACTCAGGCATTATGACCAGTGTTTTTCTGGTCGTAAGACTTGAGTTGATTAGGCGCAGAGTTCTGGCTTGGGCAACTCAACTAATAACAACAGCAAACAAGGATATGATACTTATCCCTGAATTGAAATTCAAATAAAATCATATTTATCTTATTTAGTATAATTTTCCTGGACCCATTGTTGAACCAACTTCAAAAAAGCATGTGTCGATGGCGTTTGCTTGGCCTCATTTTGAGTCACAACGGCAATTACTCTTTTAAACGGTTGCGAAAAAGGATAAACCTTGACGTGCCCAGAAAGATTTTGTAGCGCCAACTCCGGCAAGATACCCAAACCAAGCCCACTTTCTACCATCGCAATAATTGAGGCATCATCAATACTGTATTGGATCGAATTAACAGACACATTATACGCATCTAAAGCCCGCTTCGTTTCACGATCATAATCGATCTGCTGCAGTATAAAAAGTTCATTTTTAACATCTTCTTTAGTGATACTATGCCCATTTTGCGGGATAAAGTCACTGGGAGCAATACAGTAGATCATATCCTCGTGTAAGGGAACAACATTTAGATTTTCATTGATCGGTAAAGCAGAAAAACCAATGTCGAGCCGCCCCAAACGTACCAATTCGGTGACTCTGTTAAAATTGCCCTGTTCAATACTTATATCAATTTGAGGATAATCTTGCTTAAACTTTCGAATGATGTCCGGCAGCCAATTAATACAAACACTACTAAAAGCTCCTAGCCTGATTTTACCGGAACTAAGTCCCTTGATACGATCAGCTTCTTCATGCAACTTTGTTTCGGTATTTAAAATTTCCTGCACGATCGGTAAGATCCTCTCGCCGTCTGGGGTCAAAGTGACTCCAGTCCGATTGCGAATAAACAAAGGAAAGTCCAGTTCATTCTCAAAACCAGCAATCGAGTGACTGATCGCAGAGGGCGTAACATTCAACGTTTTGGCAGCGGAAACAAACGTCTTTTGCCGGGCGACTTCACTAAACGCTTGGTAAGCGAACTCTGTCATTTAAAACTGCTCCTTTCAACATTAAAAATTAAAGTACACCCATTCAGTGGACCAGTCAAACGATAACTCCGACAAATAGAATTTTGTCTGACCAGATACTCCACAAGGTGTACTTTAGGAAACTATTTTAAACCTACCCGTTCAAAAATCTCATCAACTCGTCTTAAATGCCAACGATAGTCAAAAGCATCATCTAAAGTTGCTTGGTCTAATCTATTAGTAATTTGCGGATCCTCTTCCAGTAATCTTCTAAACGGTATCTGTTCATCCCAAGAGCGGGCAGTTTTCGGCTGTATCAAGTCGTATGCTTCTTCGCGACTCATGCCTGCATCGATCAACTTCAACAAAACACGACCACTATAGATCAAGCCGAAAGTCTTATCCATATTCTTCTTCATATTTTCTGGGAAAACCGTCAGATTTTTGATGATTTTACCAAACCGGTTCAACATATAATCTAACAAGATCGTTGTATCTGGCAAAATGATCCGCTCAGCTGATGAATGCGAGATATCACGTTCATGCCATAAAGAAACATCTTCATAGGCTGTGAGCACATGGCCGCGGACGACCCGCGCTAAACCACAAATATTTTCCGAACCGATCGGATTACGTTTATGCGGCATAGCAGAAGAACCCTTTTGTCCCTTACTGAAATGTTCTTCAACTTCACGTGTTTCGGTTTTTTGTAAACCGCGGATCTCTGTCGCAAATTCTTCTAAACTTGTTGCGATCAGTCCCATAACTGAGACATATTCTGCGTGCAGATCGCGGGGCAAGACTTGGCTGGAAATTTCTTGCGGACGGATCCCCAAATTTTCACAGACATACTTTTCGATATAGGGATCAATGTTAGCGAAACTACCGACCGCCCCACTGATTTTTCCAGCTTCCACACCAGCTGCAGCATGCTCGAAACGCTCGATATCTCGCTTGATCTCAGAGTACCACCGTGCCAGTTTCAAGCCAAAAGTAGTTGGCTCAGCGTGCACACCGTGAGTTCGTCCCATCATCACAGTATATTGATATTCCTTTGCTTTTTGTGCGATGATCTCTTTGAAATTCTGCAGGTCCTGCCGTAAAATATCGTTGACCTGTTTTAACTGATAACCATAAGCAGTATCAACAACATCAGTACTAGTCAAACCATAATGAACCCACTTTTTTTCAGCACCTAATGATTCAGAAACACAACGGGTAAATGCGATCACATCGTGGTGAGTTTCCGCTTCGATCTCTGCGATCCGATCAACATCGAATTTAGCATTTTGCTGGATCTTTTTAACATCTTCTTCAGGTATCATGCCTAACTTAGACCAACCTTCATCAGCTGCGATCTCAACAGCTAACCAACAATCATATTTAGTTTGGTCATTCCAAATAGCAGCCATTTCCGGACAGGTATATCTTGAAATCATTCGTTTTTTCTCCTCTTTTTATGAAAGTTTCTTTGTTTTGTTAAGCTTTACAGGGTCAATTATACAGTTGAATCATGGATCGTACCAGTTTTAATTCAAATTTTCTAAACTTTTTAATCATCTTTGATCGGCAGCTGCATTTAATTCCAGCTTAAGATTGAAAACACCTTTTGGTCCATGTAAAATAGATATGCGTATGAATTATCATATGAACGGGAGAACAAATGAGAAGCAGTTTCTACTAATTACTTCTCATCATCAACAGATCAACTGGTATTTGTTCCTCCGAACTTTTTATAAAAGGAGTTGTCCCAGCTTGATCACTTTAGCCGGAATTATCGGGTCTGGAAAGTCCAGCCTGACCGAAATATTAGCACAAGAACTTGGAACGCGACCATTTTACGAACCGGTGGAAGACAATCCGGTCTTACCTTTATTTTACCAAGGTAATGAGATTGCCGCCAAACGTCGAGCAGCCGGCGAAAAAAATGTTTCTAATCCTTATGCTTATTTATTACAAACCTTCTTCTTAAATCGCCGTTTTAAAATGATCAAAGAAGCAAAAAAAGGCAGCAATAACATCTTAGACCGTTCGATCTATGAAGATGCAATGTTTATGAAAATGAATACAGCGATGGGCAATGCCACTGAGATCGAATATTCGATCTACAAAGAGTTACTGGCTAATATGCTTTCCGAACTGCAATACGTTTCCGACGACCCTACTGAAGATCTGATGGTTATGATCAATGTCTCTTATGACACCATGATCAAACGGATCAAGAAACGCGGTCGTGAGTTTGAGCAAGTGGAAACTGATCCAAGCTTAGTCAGTTACTACCACAATTTGTTAGATTATTACAGCGACTGGGCAAACTCGTATGATATTTCTCCTTTCTTGCTGATCGACGGTGACAAGTATGATTTCGTTGAAAACCCTGCTGACCGCAATCTAGTCTTAGATCTGATCGAAGAAAAGCTAGTTGCTTTAAATAAGCTTTCCCCAGCAAGGTACTCTAAACTCAAACAAAAGCGTTCTTAATAAAAACTATGAGAGCTTTATGTTCCAATTAGGACATAAAGCTCTCATAGTTTTTTGTTAATTTCTTTTTTTCTGGTTTGTTTGATCAATCTTCAGCCGCTTCGATTGCTTCTAAAATAGTTTGCAAATTACGGCATTCATTTTGTACGCTTTTGCGTTTTTCATCATAAACCTTCATAAATTCAGAAGCTAGCTTAGAATCATCGACCTGATGACAAACATTGTCTAATTCCATAGCTTCTGCCTCTGCAACTTGATAGTCGCGCAAAATATCAAGCTTGTTGCCCATGACAAAGCCTCCTAAAAATAAATTATAATTTAACGATCCAGAATAATTTACCACTTTTTGAGGCGGTTGTTAACACTTTTATTTTACAAAAATATTACATTTTTTAAGAAATAATAATAGGCTTACAAAGCCCGGCAAATCAAGGCTTCTGCACTGGCAAAAATCTGCTTATTTTTGACTGAGACCCATGACATCACGAGCGATCATAACTTCTTCATCAGTTTGGATCCGCATAACAGTGATCTTGGAATCAGGACCGGAAATAATATTAGTGACTCCTCGTTTCTGATTTTCCTCTTGATCGATAGTGATCCCTAAAAAGCCAAGTCTTTCTAAAATAGCAGCTCTGATCTCATCCGAATTTTCACCAACACCGGCTGTGAAGATAATGCCGTCTAAGCCCCCCATTTCAAAGGTGTACTGTCCAATGTATTTCACCACATCTTTGACCAAGATGTCTAGTGAGAGCTGTGCACGATGATTAGCATGAGCCACTTGCAAAATATCCCGGCTATCCTGTGATACACCGGAAATACCCAATAAGCCGGATTCCTTATTCAGCATATAGATCATTTCGGTCATGGAATCTATATTCAACTTTTCCATCATGTAAGAGATCATAGCCACATCAACATCACCAGAACGAGTTGCCATGGTCACACCAGTCAGCGGGGTAAAACCCATCGAAGTATCAAACGATTTACCGTTTTTGATTGCACAGATCGAAGCACCTGCCCCAATATGACAACTAACCAGTTTAAGGTCTTCTAATGGCCGTCCTAATAATTTAGCTGCTTCACCAGCCACATAGCGGTGACTGGTGCCGTGAGCACCATATCTTCTAACACCATATTTTTCATACCATTCGTAAGGAACACTGTAGATAAAGTTTTCTTCTGGGATCGTTTGATGAAAAGCAGTGTCGAAAACAACAACAGATGTAGCCTGAGGCAAGATTTTCTTGAAAGCCTCAATTCCCACTAGGTTAGCCGGATTATGTAAAGGTGCCATTTCTGCAATTTCGTGGATCTTAGCGATCACGTTATCATCAACGATAACAGAATGATCAAAATATTCTCCTCCAGCGACGACACGATGACCAACACCATCAATTTCTGAATAATCTTTAATGATACGTAATTCTAATAACAGGTCCATCAATTCTTGTACGGCTTCTTTATGATTTTTAATATTATCTTTGCGTTCATATTTTTCACCGCCATGATGCTTAATAGTCACGATCGAGCCCGTTTGACCAATGCGCTCAATTTGCCCAGAAGCGATTACTTTTTCTTCCGGCATGATAAACAATTTAAACTTAAAACTTGAACTTCCTGAATTAACGGCTAATATTTCCATGACAAATTATCTCCTCTAAATTTCTCTTATAAAGCGCTTACTTTAAAATTATACAACGCTTTCAAAATTTCACAAGAGGAAATTATCTCAAAAAGAGATAGCGTGGACCGAAAAAACGCAATACAATGGTAACTGGAAAAATTTCTAGCAGGAGGAACTTAATTTGTACAAGAAAAAATTTTTAGATATTATTTCCCATGATCCAGAGATCAATGAAATATTCAAGATCCTCGAAAAGATGCACCTGCCTGAAGCGACTATTTGCGGCGGTACGATCCGCAACCTGATCTGGAACAAACAAACTGGTCACCAGTCATCACTTAAACTGGGTGATATCGATGTTTATTACAAAAACAGCAATCAATCTTACGAGAACTTCTTGATGACTAAAGAAATCTTAGCTCAAAATCATTCACTTTATTTGTGGAACATCAAAAACATTTGCCTGCCAGCACGGCATCTGAGTCACAGGCGCTTTTATGATTCGATCGAAAAAACCATCGCCGATTTCCCAGAGACTGCTACAAGTGTCGGTATCCAAAAAAGCCGACTCAACGGTTATCATGTAATTGCGCCCTATGGTTTAGCTGATCTTTTTGAGTTACAAGTCAGTCCGACCCCCAATTATGCAGTTGGACAAGCAGGTCATCAACGCTATCAACAGCGACTGACCAATAAAGCATGGCAAACTCGTTGGCCTGAGCTAACTATTAATGACTGACCCGACGCGGTACGTTACTCCAACTGATCTAAACGCAAAACAAAAAAGGTTTTCTCCTTGCAAACGAGAAAACCTTTTTTAGTACTAAATTTTTAACTTGCAGGTTCACCTAGCAGTTTAATAATATCAATATCTATATTATTAACTGAAATAATGGAAACCGTGTAGAGATCCATGAAAAAAGCCAGTTGAGCCAACGTTCCCTTAAAAGCAATAAACACTGAGATGAAAAAGAACAATTGACTTAAAATAGACCATTTTCGCTTATCTGCGGTATACCCTTTCAATTTGCCCTGCTCATCTTGTGACAATCTTTCTGGTTCACGAATTTTTGCTTTGGAACGTAACTTCATCAAGTGGTAATTACGTCGCACGTTATAGATCGTGAGAACAAACAACGCAATATACACTATTGCTGCCCCGAAATTCAATTGTAGATTTGTCTCCTTTCACGTCCAGCATTACCTGGCCATTTTCTCACATCTAACTCGGTGATCACCGTGCAATGATCACATCACAACTAGCAGCACGGATCACATAGTCAGTAACAGCACCAACAAAGACGCGTTCGACCGCATTCAAACCTGTTGGTCCCATAATGATCAAATCGGTCTGGTGATCTTCTGGGAAATCTTTTGCAATAACTGTCCGAGGAGAACCAAAACGGGCATGGACATCAACATCATCAAAGCCCTGGTCTTTAACTCTCTTTTGTAACTCGGACAAGTACTTGTCTACATCTTCAAAAGTCTTATAGACAACATCGCCGCTAGCATTCAACATGCCGGCAAAACTAACAGAAAATTGCTTAAGATCGATCACATTCAAAATGTCTAAGTGTGCGTGGTTTCTTTTGGCAACTTCTACCGCTTTCTTTAAAGCTTTTTCAGCTGCTTCGGAACCATCAACAGGTACAAGGATGGTTTTATACTCTTGTTCTGCCACAGTTGCCACTCCCTTTTTTCATACGAAAATTATCTAATTGATACTTAACTTACTAACGAAAGTATAACATAAAACTGATGAAATGTCTTATTATTTACTACTGTCGATCTTAAGATAGTCACGACTGCTAACGCGGATCATTTCTAAACCAGACATCACTTCACTATTATTTTTTAGATAATCTGCCATGGTATGTAAAAAGTGAGCATAATTATCATCTTGACCATCGTAACTTTCTAATTCCGCCTCACAAGCTCGCTTTAAACTCTTCCATACCAATAAAGCTCTTTGCGGGTCTCCTTGTGACTCCAATTCTATTCCACGTTGAGCCTCATCGCGGTAAATCTTCGCGCGTCCCACTAAATACATTGCATTTATTTCTGCCATACCAATTATTTCCTTTCTCTCCCGAAATGGTTACGTTTTCATAAAATCGTAACGTTTTTATTTAAATTAATCAAATTTAATAATCGTACCAAAAATTATCCATGCTCATTCTTCCACTCAATTCTCGTTCACCTATTAATATCGGTCAATTTCTGAGAATTTATAGTCTCAATAACAAGAAATCCTTAAAAAAACTCGCTAAAAAATTATATATCAGAAGAAATACATAATAATTACGGAATAAGTATAACAATTATTCCTTTTAAAGTAAATAACCTGATTCCTTTATTTATTCGAACAAATGAATTTTGCCCAAATTGATATTAGCAAACTTTCAACCTAAAAGAGACTGCTATTCTTTTTCGTTTATTTTTGATCCATATCCTCATTAACAAAAAAAGACCCACCGCCCACATATGAACGATAAGCCTAACTAACTATCAAAGTGCCACTGGCAGGAGTCGAACCTGTACTTGGATAACCCAAACAGCGACCTGAACGCTGCGCGTCTGCCAATTCCGCCACAGTGGCAAATACCTGTAAATCAGTACCTAACTATCATACAATAATTTGTCCCAAAATAAAAGAGTTTTTATCAAGTTTCTAGTCATGAAACAACAAAAAGCTAATGAAATCTTTAATTTGCCCAAGCAATCATATTAAACGCTGTCTAGCACTATCTTTGTGAATGTGCTTTTATACTATGCCACTGGCAGGAGTCGAACCTGTTGCTGTATTTTTTCAAACTTTCTTTCTTTTCTCATAGCCGTTTGAACGTGTTTGAAATCGTTATTTTTGCTATACTAAAACTGAAGTTCTAACAGAAAGCCGAGGGAAAAATATGTCTAAAGTTACTGCACAAACCATAACGTATATTGACCATTCACGAGATGATCGTCCGTTAAAAACAACGATCTGGTGTCCAGAAAACCTAAACCTAGCTCATGCTGGCACCTACACAGGAGAAAAACATCCACTGATCTTGCTGTCTCATGGTTCTGGCAGCAACCGGATCAGTTTGGCCTGGTTGGCAATTCCACTGGCTGAACAAGGATTTATCGTAGCTTCACCGGATCATTACGGCAATACGTTTAATGATCCACTGCCTGAACAATTCAAACGTTACTGGGAACGACCTCGCGACCTATCTTATTTATTATCGCAACTTTTGCAGCACTATGGTCCCGTGATCGACCAAAAAAAAATCTATGGCATTGGTTTCTCACTAGGAGCTTACTCAGTAATGGCAATTGCCGGCGTGAACGTTGATCAAAATCTGATCAAAAAACAAGAAAATGAAACTTTACCCGCAGACGTCGTGAATCAGATGCCTGTATTTGGCAAACTGACCAAAAAAGTTGTTGAAGCAGATCCAGCAGAAGTTCCCACTGATTTAAAAGACGAGCGCTTTAAAAAAGTTGTCGCACTCTCCCCTGCTTTAGGTACGGGCATTGATTCTACCCAACAAACAAAGAATGTTGATATTCCAGCATTGATCATTGCACCTGGCGGAGATCAAATCGCACCGATCGCACAAAATGGTCGGATCTACCATAAATTTTTGCCCCAAGCCATCTATCGTGAACTCCCAGCAAATGTCGGCCACTTTATTTTCTTGCCCGTCAAAAAAAACTATGCAGCTGCTGACGCATTCTGGTATCAAGACGCGCCTAGTGTAGACCGACAACAGATCCAACAAGAAACTATCACCGCAGTGAAAAAATTTTTGTTAAGTTAACAATTGGAGGTAATATTTTGAAGAACTTAACTAAAGAAATACTGACAGTCATAAAAAAACGCCCAGCTAACAGTCACAAGGGCAACTACGGCCGTGTTGTCACAGTGGGCGGCACTCAGCAGTATGGCGGTGCTATTTTGATGTCAACTTCAGCAGCCGTCCATGCTGGAGCGGGCTTAGTGACTTGTGCTACAGCTCCAGAAAACTTGACTGCCTTGCATTCCCTGGTACCGGAAGCCATGTTTGTTGATTTCACAGACGAAAAAACGGTCAATTCTGTTCTCCTTGGAGCAAATGCGATCGTAGTCGGTCCAGGGTTAGGAACAGATAAGACATCACTTTCGATCGTCAAGAATGTTTTTGCAAATGTTAAACCAGAACAATACCTGATTATTGATGGTTCAGCAATCACTTTGCTTTCACAGGAAAATAGTTTGCAAGAGGCCTTACCTAATGCTCATATTATTTTCACACCCCATGAAATGGAGTGGCAAAGACTTTCAGGTATTAAAATTGCTAAGCAAACAGAAGAAAATAACCGTCAGATTCAAGAAAAACTTAATGCAACAGTTGTTTTAAAAAAGCATCATACAGAAATTTATGCACCTGGTGCAGAAACTGTCCATCTGCCAATTGGAGGGCCTTACATGTCCACCGGCGGCATGGGAGACACTCTGACCGGAATCATTGCTGGATTTATGGGCCAATTTGCCAACCAGGATCCGCAAAAAGCATTGGCTGCTGCCCTTTACACTCATAGTGCCATTGCTGACGAATTGGCAGAAAATTCATACGTTGTTTTGCCAACAGACATTATTGGACAATTACAAGAATTTATGAAAAAACAAGTGCGCTAATTTTCTTGTGTATAATCAGGTAACAAAAGCCCCCCTTTTTTGCAGGGGCTATTTTAATAGTTCCTTGTTAATTCCCCCCCCCTTATTTATCAGTCTAAAATAAAAAGTCTATTAAATTAACTTTTCCCAGAGTCTATTACTAGCTTATGGATTCTAAATTCACATTCTTTTGATGGCAGATTGCAAGAAATAACTTGAAC
>NZ_AZFI01000005.1 GCF_001435755.1 Ligilactobacillus acidipiscis DSM 15836
GTAATATTAGTACACATGTCCGTTTAAAAGAGGTAACTTGCTCACGAGTAATTAAGCAAAGTTTCAATATTAAAAGCAGGACCTTTCTAATGTGTGCTAAAATAATTATTGAAACCGTTAACATTTTTAGTTGTGTACACACATTGAAGGAGGACCTAAAATGAGGCCTGAAAAAAATGATATTGTCATCATTGGTGCTGGAGGAGCAGGTATTTCCGCGGCTTTATCTGCTGCAGAAAGTGGTTTACAAATTTTACTACTTGAGAAAACAGAATGGCCGGGTGGATCAGCTCGCATGTCTGGCGGCGGGATCGCCGCAACTGGGACTAGCTTTCAAAAAGAAGCCGGTATTACGGATAATAAAGACTCTTGGCTAGAACTGTAGAAAAAAAGGCAGGCAACGTCTAACCCTGATGGCCTCTACCCAGACTATGCATTTGTTGATCAATTTATGGATCAAGCAGTTACAACAACGGAATGGCTAGCTAAAAAACAAGGACATTCTTATGAAAAGCCAGCTGGATTTGGTCAAGATCCGGAGCAGCGGATCCACTTTCCGAAAGGAACTCCTGGCGGAATGGGCGGAGGCAAGCAACTGATCGCCAATTTATCGGCAACTTTAGAAAAAAAGACCCAATATCACTTTACTAAACTAATACTAAAGTAACTGAACTGTTGCTGGACAACGGTCAAGTTAAAGGTGTCAAAATCGTTGATAAAGATGGCAAAGGCAAAATTCACGCAAGCAATGTCATTATTTCTGCGGGTGGTTTTGTTCATAATACAGAAATGATTGCTCAATATATTCCGGCAGCCAAAACCGCTAGTCAGTTCGCGGTCGGTGGTGCCGGAGATGAAGGAGACGGGATCTTAATGGCACAAAAGGCAGGTGCTGTCTTATATGAAGATCCATGGGTGATCGGTATGTGGATCACAGCAGCTCTGCCAGAGACCGGTTCGTTATTAATGGATTGGGATAAATTGTATGTCGATGGATATGGAAAACGTTTCTTGAATGAGGCCAGTCCCTACGCAGTGGTGGCTAACGCCGTATTATCTGCATATGAACCATGGATCATCATCGATTCCTCGAAGTCAAACGAAACATTACTCAAACCTCTCACTGACGCAGCTGCGGCTGGTCGTGTTGTAAAAGCGGATAGTATTGCAAAACTAGGGCAACAATGGGACTCTCAGATAGTTCATTGACCAAAACTGTTACTGAGTATAACGATGGTGCTAAAAGCGGCCACGACAGCATGGGTAAAGATGTTAAACATGTAATACCATTAACAACTGCCCCGTATTACGCTGCCCATATCTATCCAGTTATTATGGGGACCTTTGGCGGGGTTAAAACTAATGAAAAATATGAAGTCTTAGATAAAGATGGGAAAGTTATTCCAAATCTTTTTTCAACCGGTGAATCAGCTAACAAACGTTTGTATAATCACGTATACATGTCTGGTAGTTCCGTACAATTTGCCTTGACTAGCGGTCGGGTAGCGGGCAAAGCAGCTGCAACACAGCTCGAGTAAAAATAAAAAATCCAAATACAATGAGCACCATTTGCCGGCGAGTTTAAGCACCAGGTAAATGATGCTCTTTTATCTGTAATATGTATTAAAGCCGGCAAAAGCTTTCACTATTACTATTACTAACACTAAACACAAAACACTAATAATAACCAGAAATAAGCTATGATAAATTTTCTCACAGATTCATAGTATAGTGGGGGATAACAAGCATATGAGAGGAGTCCTAAATTAGGATGGCAAATATTAGGGATATCGCCAAAAAAGCTGGTTATTCAGTCGCAACCGTCTCACGCTATCTTAATCGTAACGGCTATGTCTCTCACGTTGCTGGCGCAAAGATCAAAAAGGTGATCACCGAATTAGATTATGTCCCTAATTCAATTGCGCGGGATCTAAGTACTGGGCAAACATCAACTATTGGCGTAGTGGTACCACATATGCGTCATCCTTATTTTACCCAGATCGTTACGGGGATCATGGAGGCCGCTTTTGCCGAGCAATTTAACATCACTATTTTACAATCTAATTATGATGCACAGCTAGAAGTCAAATACCTGGAACAGCCGCACCAAAAGACATATGATGGTCTAATTTTTACATCACATGGGATCACTTTGGAGCAGATGGCAAAATATCAAAAATATGGTCCAATAGTTTGTTGCGAGGACCCTGTCTCAGTTAAGCTTCCCGCAGCTTATACGACTCGCGAAGCAACTTACCTGCAAGCGCTTGACCTGATCAAGCAAAAAAATTTTAAGCGGCTTGGTTTTACGTTAAGTCGCCCGTACTCGCTAAGTACCACCAGCAAACTAACATTAAATTGTTACCAGCAGATCTATGGAAAATTTCCTGACAAAAGCCTAGTGATCACAGGTATTACAACCTATCAAGACGCGTATCAAGGCACATTGGAATATTTAGGACTCACGACACCACCAGACTTTATTTTTGCAAATGGCGATGACATTGCTGCAGGGGTCCGTCAATGCTATCTTGACCACAAGCAAGAACCGCTTCCATTAATGGGGCAGGAAAATCAGCTAGCTAGTCAGTTAATGAATATTTCGACGATCGACCATCACTTTAAACACGTCGGGAAGCTGGCTTTTAAGCTGTTCCAAAACCAAGAAATCAAAAAAATCCCTGTTTCCTCTGAATTAATTATTAGATAAAAACACTGCACCAGGTAGAGATACAAAATATATCCCTACTGTGCAGTGTTTTTTGTTTAGATCAATAACTGTTACAGCGTACCTTTTTGGGTCATTAGCTTTGCTTTATTTAACTTTTGACAACTTCATTTTCCTGCTTAGAAACGTGGAACGGGAAAATCTTGTCAGGATTTAAAATCAAATTTGGATCGAAGGCGAGCTTGATCCGACTCATCAATTCTACATAATCGCTTCCATAAAAATCTTCGAAATAGTCTTTACGGGCAAAACCGACCCCATGTTCACCAGACATTTCGCCGTCAGAATCTTTTGCGACCTGATATAACGCCTTGAAAACATGATCTTTCTTTACTGCAAATTCATCATCAGAGTAATCATCACAGCAAATGTAGATATGCAAATTACCATCGCCGGCATGGCCAAAGTTAGGTAATCTGACGTTCTCTTTTTCAGAAACTTTTCTCACTTCTTTTAAGACCAGTGGGATTTTATTGATCGGCACCACAATATCTGCTTCATCCATCTTGGTCGTTGTTTGCTGGATAGCTGTTTCAAATTCTGAACGTGCATCCCAGACAGCCTGGGAATTTGGATCATCTGCTGTTAAGACTAGTGTATTGCTAACATCATTTTCATTAGCGACATTGACCACTTCTGCCAATTCACCGTCCACTAACTTATCGTCATTGCCGTCAAAACCGATCATTAAATAGCCACTGCCGTCTTTGACGGGAAATTTTTTACCGGAATATTCTTCCCATCTATCCACGTCTTCTTCACCTGTGGACGTGGGATCAAGCGTAAGACAACCTCAGTCACAATTGCTAGAGTCCCTTCACTACCAATGATAAGATCTTTGATGTCGTAACCTGAACTATTTTTTACTGTCTTATGGCTGCAGTGGATCTGCGTACCATCGGCTAAAATTGCCGTTAAACCCCGCACATGTTCACGTGTCGTACCATACTTAACAGCTTTCATATCACCAGCATTAGTATTAAGATTACCGCCGATAGCAGCCCACTTCATAGCCGGAGAAGGTACATAAATAAAGGGCTGGTCAGCCAAATATTCGTCAATATCACGGATCCTGACCCCTGCTTGTACTGTCATCGTCAAGCTGTCCGGATCATACTCTAAAACCTTGTTCATTTTGATCATATCGATCGCGATCCCATGATCAGCTGAAATATTTGCTCCCATTAAACCAGTGGCATTTCCTCGAACCGTGACCGGTATTTGGTGCTCATTAGCGTACTTCATCACAGCAGAAACTTCACCATTACTGACTGGTTGAACCGCTACATCAGGTGCTGATTTCTTGTAGTTAAACTGGTCGTGATCATAATGTTTTGTTGTGGGATAAAAGAAACGCTCAGCCGGAATAATTTTCCTCAATGTCTCAATGTCTGTCTCCGAAACTCTAGAGTAGTGCATAACCCAATCCTTCTTTCCCTGTAATTAAAACTATTCAAAACTAACATCTGTTTTGCAACGTTTTTCAAACGTTTGTCCTCTTATTTTTGGCTATTAAAATTTAAGGTCACTGGAGATCTGGATCTTTTTAACGTCCTCGATCGTCCGACTACCTGTCAGCTGCATAGCAATGTTGATCTCCATCTTCAAATGCTCAGCCACAGCTTGAACACCTTTCCAACCGCCGAGTGCTAGTCCATAACTAAATGGACGGCCAACACCAATTAAATCAGCTCCTAAAGCCAAGGCTTTCAAAACGTGCGTCCCACGACGAACACCACTATCAAAAATAATTGGAACACGATGATCGACCGTTCGTGCAATCGCAGGCAAGACTTCGATCGATGCTGGCGCACCATCTAACTGGCGGCCACCATGATTTGAAACATAAACCGCAGCAGCCCCGGCTTTGATCGCGTTATCAGCATCAAGTGGATGCTGGATTCCTTTAACAATGATCGGCAGTCCTGAATATGAACCCAATTTTTCGATCAGATCTAAATTCAAGCTCTGCATTGACTCAGCAAACAAACTACCTGCACCAACGCCTTTTTTGCCTGTATTGTAACCATCTAAATTAGCAATCTTGCCTTTCAAATGATAGTTATTGATAATGTCCGCTTCACGGTATCCACCAAGTGTGGAATCGGCCGTTAGGATAATTGCACTTGCTTGCGCATTCCTGGCTTCATCTAACAGATATTTGCAATATCCCCAATCTTTTGGCATGTAAAGTTGGAACATATATGGAGCTCCGTCACTAATGGCTGCTGTTTCAGCAATTGTTTTAGAAGCAAAAGTACTTTGAGCCATCATGATCCCTGCTTCTTTAGTCCCCTTAGCTAAACCAATCTCTCCACTTTCATGTGCCAAAGTATTACCTGCAATAGGTGCTGCTAATAAAGGTGAAGCTAATTCGTTTCCTAAAAACTCTGTTGATTGATCTGGTTCTTCAACATTTTGCAAGACCCGCGGAAGTAGATGAACCTCGTTAAAAGCAGCAGTATTATGCTTTTTAGTATATTCGTCATCTGACCCCTCCTCGATATAACCAAATTCTCCTTTACCAATCACTTTAGCAGCTCTTTTTTCTAAACTACTTAAGTTCAAAACATCAATATCCTGTACTTTGCCAAAATCAACTGTCTTTTCCAATGCCATAAATAACACTCCCTCGGATTATTAAAAATAATAACTAACTTGCTATTAAGTATTCGTAACCAAAAATTTATCTTCTTTAAATCGTTGTACTCGAACGATTTTTTATATCATTCATAGTTCATCGAGCCTTCTTTACTAGTAAATTTTTAGCGTAAAATTGCACAAACTTTAAAAACCAAGCATTTTATATATACTATTTACTTATAAAAGCATAAACTATTGTGGTATATATAGGATCATTTTAAAAATTTACTCATAAAAGTAAGCGCATTCATATGTTAATATGATTTATTATAACAAAAATGTTACTTATTTCATAGAAGAAATTCAATTACTGTCGGAAAAAGCCTTGCTTGTAACCACCACGCACAAATGTTTATTTTTTTATATTTTTATCGTTTTATATTTAGAAACAAGTTTGTGATAAATTTTGTTAATTTATTACTACTACCATTTCATTCATATTTAAACCTAACAAAAAAGCCTTTAATACTGACTACTGTCACCATTAAAGGCACTCGGAAACTATTATTCTTTGATTTGATCGACAGCTTCTGCCAGCATCTTAACTTGCAAGAGTGTTTCTTTATCTTTGACCGTTTTTTCTTTGTGGTGCACTAAAGTTTCATAAATGTCTTGATATACTCGACTATAATCACCGACTTCAGAAACAACTTTTTCTTCGTGGTATTTACCTTGGTCATCAATATAAGTCAATGTGCCATACTGTTCAGGCTGATCAATACCAAAGTCAGCATGGTCAGGCATATAGAACATTTTTAGATGTTCTTCTTGGCGATCTTTTGTTTCTTTGACAAACATCCCATTTTGCCCATAAACCACAAAACTCGGCCGGGGTTTGATCCGGAAATAGCTTGATTTAACTGAGACTTTAAGATTGCCATAATAAAGATCGATATCAAAATAATCATTCATCCGCCCCGTTCCCAATAATTGGCGCACATCATAATGAACATCATCCGGCTTACCGAATAAAGAAATAACTTGGTCCAGCGTATGGCAAGCATGGCTATACACAAAACTATCAGCCCGAGAAAATTCATGTACAGATTGAGGTACTTCCGGGCGGAAATAATCAAAGTGCATTTCAAGTTCAGTCAAATCACCTAATACCCCACTGTTGAGCACTTTTTGCACAGTGAGAAAGTCCGAATCATATCTTCTGTTTTGATAACATTGAATAAATAAACCCCTTTGTTTAGCTAATGAAAATAGTTCTTCAGCTTCTTTTGGTGTCTGCGTAAAGGGCTTTTCTACCAAAACATTTTTCCCATGTTCTAAAACTTCTTTGGCATACTGATAATGAAACTGTGGCGGGGTCGAAACAACGACAAGATCGATCTGCGGATCATCATATATCTCGTTGATATCTGTTGTATAATGGACACCTTCGATCCGTTTCCAATCATCTTTCATATGACGTGAAAACATTGTTTTAACGTGGAATTTATCTGGTAACTTTAGAACAAACGGTAAATGATAACGATTTGCGCTCTTTCCGTTACCAATAAAAGCTAAATTTAGCATTACTTGGACCTCCATTTATTTTTAACAGGTTAACATTGACTTCTCTTACATATTTTACCAAAAGAATGTACACAAACACTAATTAACGGCCAAAAGATTCCAATGAAATACTAACGCATGAAACAGAAAGTGAGACAGACTTTAACGCATGGCCAATTTTACGCTGAGCAAACATTTCTTTTGACCAGCACCAGTCACTAACCATGACAAATGATCTTCCACGCAAAAAGGCACTGAAACAGACTTTTCATTTACCAAAAACATTTGTTTCAGCACCTTCATGTTTGTATATTAATTGATAGCCAGTGGGACTTTGTGATCTGGTTGAGGATACTCTTTGTCCAAACGCCGCAATTCATCTTCAGATAATTCAATATCAGCGGCCTTAACATTATTTGTAACATGTTGTGCCTTGCTGCTTTGTGGGATTGCGATCGTTTTGCCGTCACGGATCACCCATGCCAATAAAAGTGCATGAGCACTAACGCCATGAGCGGTCGCGATTTCTTGAACCACCTTGTTTTCCAACATGGTCGTTTTCAGTTCGTTGTGCAAACCGCCGACTGGACTGTAAGCGATCAAAGGAAGGTCATGTTTAGCTTGCCAAGCGGTTAAGTCATATTCGATCCCACGAGTTTCAATGTTATATAGATCTTCATTAGCGGCTGCATTTTTCCCTACCGGCAGATCCCACAACTCCTCTAAATCAGCAACATCAAAATTTGAAACACCCCAGGCACGGATCTTGCCAGTTTGTTTTAAACGTTCTAATTCATTGATCGTTTCAGATAATGGGGTACCGCCCCGCCAATGATACAAGTAAAGATCTAAATAGTCAGTGTTCAATCTTTCCAAGCTAGCATCCAGATGTTGCTCCATCTTTGCTTTAGATGCATTTGAAGGTAAAACTTTTGAAATCAAGAAAATATCGTCACGTTCATACGGTGCTAAAGCTTTACCTACGAGAATTTCAGAATTCCCTGAACCATACATTTCTGCGGTATCGACTACTTTGGCACCTGCATCGATCCCAGCACGGATCGCCTCAATTTCCTGCGTTTCTTTTGCCGGATCATCACCCATATGCCAAGTTCCGATCCCAATTGCTGGCACATTTTTGCCAGAGATAGTTACTGTTTTCATATTCGTCCTCCTATCTAAAACAGAGCGGACACACGTAAAGAAATAAGCACTATCAGTACTTTACAGAGTCTGATAGACGGAACTTCTTCACAGCTAAATAACATTGCCCATCTTTTCAAAAACAATTACAACAATAGTCTAAACCTATAATGCTGTTTATATCAATCAATTGATTTCACGATGAATTTAACTACAATGATCTATCTCCGGAAAACTCGGTTTTATCAATGTAAATATTGTTTAGCCATGAATCTATTTCAAAAGCAGATTATTATTGGACAGCCAAAACCCACTCGACAATTTCCAATCAAACTTGACTAAAACTCAGCACCACTTCCAACCTGTAGTTTATTTGGAATAATATATTCGATCTCACCACTAGTAAGTTTCACTTTGAATCTAGCAGTTGAAAAGAACGTATTGACATCATCCATTGATTCAATTTTTCACGTTTTTCGCGCAAAATCACCAACTCACAGAAAGGTCGACCAGTATTGTACAACTCTCAGAGAGTTATTCACATTCATCTACTCCATTTAGAATAGATAATAGTTTATATAAAATTAATTGTTAATTTCTGACAAGCAACGAGTCATTAACAAGTTTGGTCTGAAACTTGACGGCGAGACAGACAACCCCAAGAGTCAAAGCAAGAAATCCGCTAACAGAAAATACATTTAATCCCAAATTATTACAAGCTTTTGTTAATGGATTTACAATAAAGGAACTCACAGCGCCTCCAATTGAATTGATGGCGGCGTATATTCCAATAGCCATCGAGACACTGTTTTGATCTACACTTATTGACAGCAAGTATGGAAACTGTCCCATCGCAATGCTCATCGCTGCGCCAACTACAAAACTACCCAGAAATATCATGAACAAAGAATTACTAAATCCAATCAATAAGTAAGAAAGCCCGTATAAGATAAAAGCAATCGAGATTGAGGAAGTTTTAAACCTTTTCCCGATTACTCCGACAAAGAAACCGCAAATCATTCCACCTACCAAAGAGACAGTAGATGTTAAAGCCGCCTGCGAAGTAGCTCCGATATCTTGTTCAACGACAAACAGTGAAATATTATTATTCAACACATTATTTAATAACATGATACAAAATCCCCAAAAAGCACAGTCAAAAACATACTTGTTCAAATGTATTTTTGCATTATTTTCGACAACAGTTTCGTCATTCATACTTTGAGGATGATATGGAACCAGTGCAAACACTACTACCAATACTAAAGCTGAAAAAACTTAGATCCAATAGTTGTTAAACCAATTGCTAGAGGTCGCTAATTGTCCGCCACCCATAATAAAAATCATTCCGCCAATATTAACGAAAGTCGTAGTCAGTCCCATCGTAGATTGTCTTTCATTTTTAGGCAACATTTCCGAAATCATAACTTGCGCCAAATTAGTACAAGCACCCTGTCCCAAACCAACTAAGCAAGAGCACATTACCAGAAATATAAAACTTGCATGATATGCCAGCGGTAAAAAAACATCAACTACAACACACAATATTGACCACAGTGCAATGGTCTTTAACTTTAATTTACCCGTGGTTAACTTACCCATCATTAATCCAGCTAACATCATAAATATGTTAGGCAATGTCGTTAACATTTGTACTCCGGTATGAGAAAGCTTAAAAAAATTAGCAATCGCAGCATAAGAAGGTGTAATTGCAAGTGAAGCCATAGACATTGTACTAACTGCCAGGATCCCGATTCTTGTCTTAGAAATATATCTTCGACTCGTCGTTGCATTTACTTCTTTATTCATCAAAGTTTGTTCCTCCTCAATTAGCCGCCCGACGACTAATAGTCAGCACTGCGTTGCGACCGGAAAATGCAGCATATCCAGCGGTACTTCCTGGTAAAGTAACTGCATAAGTATCACCCACTAGCATACCAGCAGCATCATTACCAACTGCATACAGACCAGAAATCGGGTAACCATATCTGTTCAAAACTTCACTGTTGTTATCAACACGGATTCCACCCAAAGCACAAGCCATGCCAACACCTAATTCAACCGCATAAAATGGGCCATCTTTCACGGCTGTTAAATATTGAGGGTCTTTACCGTAATCAACATCACACCCAGCTTCAACATCAGAATTATAGTGTTCTATAGTAGAAGGTAAATTACTCAAATTTAGTTTCTCCGCTAAGCCTACAACTGTATCTGCTTGCGTTAAATACTTCTGGTGGGTATCAAGATCATGTTTAATCTCTTGCCGCAAAGTTGCCAATTTTTCCGGTGAAACCGGAGAATTGCCTACCTCTTTATACAAACCAACTTCTGTGAGATGATCGACTGCTGTTTGGTCAAGAATTGAGAAAACACGTGCTTGCGTTAAAATTGCACTGCCCGCATGGCACATATTATCGTTAACATCTTCATTAACGAAACGTTCACCACGTTCATTGACCCATAAGATTGCTTCTTGAGTAGCAGCTGCCGCCAGCTGTGATGACATATGAACAAATGCTGGCTGTGTCTTATCGTAAATCGCACCACCGCCATACTGGATCGCACCCATTTGATAATGTTGAGCTCCAGCGTCCCATGCTAGTTGCATACCGTCGCCAGTTGCCTTACCGTTACTGACTGTCATCAATTTCTGGTAAAATGGTGTTCTTTTCTTGATCAACTCTGCATTATCAGCGTAACCGCCAGTTGCCAAAATAACGTTGTTGCATACCAGATCACGCATTTGGCCTGTCACTTCATTCATAACGCTTAATCCTCTAATATGCCCATTTTGCTGTTTAATTTCTTGTGCGCTAATGCTTGTTGCAAACTCGATCCCTGCTTCTTGAGCTTTTTTGGCCAGCAATTGTACTGCCGCATATCCGCCGCCGGCAAAAGAATGGACCGTCGGCCAACTCTTACCCTGTCCGCCAACCTTGCTAAACTTTACACCTAGTTCTGCCAGCCAGTTGATCACCTGACCGCTCGAATCGATTAGTTTTTTTAGGTGCGGAGCACTCGCCTCATAATGAGAGTACGCAAGCTCGTCTTGTAAGAGCTGAGTTTTGCTAATATTAATATTAGCTTGTTTTTGCAGATCACTATCAACACCCATCGCACCTTCAACATAGTTACCATTACCGCCTAAGGTCCGTCCCTTTTCCAACACCAGTGTATCAAGGCCTTGTTCACTAGCAGTTATCGCAGCAGACAAGCCCGACAACCCACCGCCTACGATAATCAAGTCATAGTTTGTTTTTTTTGGAAACATTTTCTAGCCCCCTACTATTTCAAACCAGCAGAAACTCCACCATCACTCAAAATTGTCTGTCCAGTCATAAATGTTGCTTCACTAGCTACAAAGACAAATAACTTAGCCACTTCATCCGCAGTTTCATAACGTTTCATCGGGACTGTCGGAACCATTTTGTTGACAAATTCTTCAGGATTTAATAGGGTCTTAGTTAATCCTGGAGCAATACAGTTGACCCGAATAGTTTTATCCGCATAATCCACTGCAGCAGCCATCGTCATTCCCATTACACCGTTTTTAGCGGCATTATATGCTCCAAAACCTCCTGGGCAGTATACGCTTCCCAAAGCACCACAATTAACGATCGATCCGGAGCCTTGCTTTAAGAACAACTGAATCTCAGCACGCATACACTTAAAAGTACCCCGTAAATCAAGGTTAACAGTTGAATCAAAGTCTTCGTTAGTCAGTTCTGCGAATGGTTTTAGAACTCCGCCGCCGGCATTATTAACGACATAGTCTAAACGGCCAAATTTATCCATGGTTTTGTCCAAACCTTTCTGGATACTATCATCATCAGTAACATCCATAACTAAACCAATGATATTTCCCTGGTATTTAACGTTTAACTTCTGAGCAACCTCAGCAACTTGAGGATTATAGTCAGTTAAAACAACATCAGCATTATTTTTTGCAAAAGCTTCACTAATGGCAAAACCAATTCCTTGTGCAGCACCTGTAATCAAAGCAACTTTTCCATCTAACATAATTAAGGTCTCCTCATATTAATTTTTGACTTCTTCGTTATTCATAGACTTAACGGCTTCCTTAGCTGCGATCCAACCTGAAACGAAAGCAAAACCATTAGCAATCCCTTCATAACTTGGATAACCATCTGAATACAGCCCATTAACATTATTACCAACAATATATAAATCTTTAAGAGGTGAGCCATCTCTCTTAACTGGTTCGCAATTACGGTTAACGTTAACCCCGTCTAAGGTTCCTAAAATTGCACAATGTTCAATAATTGCATAGTATGGACCATCTTTTACACCAAATAACAACTCATCTGCTGGTTTCAAGAATGTGTCGTCTTTCTTATTTTTAACTGCTTGATTGTAAACTTTGATACTTCGTTTCAATGCAGCCAGTGGTAAATTTATTTTTTCAGAAAGTTCTTCAAGAGTTTCAGCTTTGACAACCTCACCGCTTTGAATTGCCTTATCAAAATCAGCTTGAATATCTGGTATTGGTCCAACTGTTGTTCTTGGTTCAACCCCAACCTCACAGAACTGCCGCTCAATGGTATCTTCTAAATTGATTTCTTTTGTTTTAAATGTATTTAAAGTTTCTTGATCTACAATTGCATAATATCTTCCTTGGACATTATGAGCAGCATTAGCCCACATTGCAAAATCGTAAACGACGTCTTCATTGACAAAACGATTACCTGTTTGATCTAGCCACAGTAATGGGAGATTAGTTAAAGTCTCTACACTACTTTGTCGAGCCATCGGATTGATTTGGAAACTTGGTGCACACCCATGAGCAAATAATACCGGATTATGTTGAGTATTAGCACCAAGTTTTTTTGCTAACTTGATCCCAGTTCCATCAGCCTTATGCTCCCCTAAGTTAAGTAATTCATCTGTATCAGTATATTTCTCAGCCATCATTTCCTGGTCGCCACAATAACCGCCATCTGCAAAAATTGCTTTTTTAGTATTGATTCGGATTTTTTGTCCGTTTGAATCTTCAGCAATAACAGCCTTTAAGCCATCATTATAATCTAAGTTAACTGCCGCAGTCTGTCGGAGTACCATGTTTCCAGCTGCTTCAAATTTTTTTGGCAACTTATCCCAATTAGCCATTTTTCCTGTGAAATTGTTAAATTTATGGTAAACAAGCGGATCGTTCAAATGAGCTTTTTGTTCACTTTGCTCAACTGTAACTGGCAGTCCCATCTGTTCCATTCGTTCAATGTTTTCCCCTGACTCTTTCAAAAAGCGAGAAAGCAACTCACCATTTACAAAGTAATGATTATAATCTGTCATTCCTTCAAATGCTTCCTGATAACCATATTTAACTTTTTTATCTTTTTGTTGCTGAGAATTGATAGCAAAAACCCCATGAGAGCCAAACTTACCGGCCCCACCAACTTTATCTCCTCTTTCCAGAAGAATAAATGGAACTTTCTGTTGGTATAGTTCAAAACCTGCTGAAATTCCCGAAGAACCTGAGCCAACAATGACAACGTCTGTATTTAAAGATTTCATAAGTGGTTCCTCCTTTATTGTGAAATTATTTACAATCAAATGATACCTTAAATACAATAAAGGCTCCAACACAAAAAACTTTCTAGTGATAAGTTTAACTTATTGACTTAGCGAATTAGTCACAATTCCAGCTAGTTCATCTGTTCTGCTAGAACTTATCGCTACCACAGTACGAAAAGCCTTTTTTAGATGATCCGGCGATAATTTGTAAACATTTTCACAATGTGATGGTATTAAAAAACCTTTGGGAACCATGGTTATTCCACCCCTAAAATTCACACATAAACAAGCTGCCTCAAAACTATTGACACTTACGATGACTTCTTATCCCCAACCATAACGATTATATTGTTCTAACATTTTTGTTTGGATATGAGAGATCCCACTTGATTTCCAATTTTGCATATATAATTTTGAATGCTGAGATAGTTCTTGCAATTCACTTTCTTTGTCAAATTCCTTTTTATTAAATAACAGGTCAAAATCCAAAACCTTCAAAGTAAAAGTTGTTATTTTAGCATTATTAGCAAACATATGCTCAAAACCAATCAAAAAATCATAATTACCCATAACCAACCTGCTGATCCCGCTGTCATAGACCTCCTCATCAAAACTCAAATCATATTGTTCTGGTAGCTTACTAGCAAAAAAAGCTGCATAATTACCCATACCTTGTAAAAAGTGGATCCTTAACAGCTTGTCCAAATGTTCATTTGGGTGGCGCCAGATCTCCGTACAGGCATCAATGATCTCAGTTGCTCGCTTGTAAAATTCTTCACCAGCTGGTGTCAGAGAAAATTGCCCACTACTTCGATTTAATAGTCTATCTCCCAATTGTTTTTCCAACTTGTTGACGGCAAGACTGACTGCTGTTTCTGATACATAATTTCGTTTAGCAGCAGAAATAAAACCGCGGGTCTGAACAACATCAATAAAATATTTAACTGGCATTAAATTATAATTCATCTACTTTACTCCTCATATCATTATGCTTTCCAAGTTCATCACTACAATAAATTACCCCATGACAAAATATTTTTCTTCTAATATTAAGTATATTACATCTGCTCATTTAACAACTATTTAAATACTTACTTTTATTCACAAAAACTCTTTGGTGCTGATTGGCGCATCGTTTTAAACAATAGAAACAGTTGAAAATGTATCTAACGCTGGCATCATTTCAACAATGATTCTTAAGGACATAAGCCTGTTGAGGTCATTGATAGGATCTTTAAAGTAATATGTTACTCATCAACACTAAAAGAGTTCATGAAATCGCCGATTTAGCTGATCTCATGAACCCTTTTACTTGAAAAAATATTAAATTAAAACTCGTTTCTTACCAAATTCCGATAACTTTCGTCCACAATGTTCCTACGCCAAGCCAAATCACCATGTAAACTAAGCCCAATACGAAGTTCATCTTCCACCATTCACCTTGAGTAACGTACTTTGAGCCAAAGTAAATCGGGGCTGGTCCTGATGCATAGTGAGTTGTAGATCCAACAAGATTACCGAAAAATCCAAGCATTAAGGCTGCCAGCAACGGTGGGACACCAGCGGCGATCGATACACCGAGCAATGCAGCATACATTGCGCTGACATGTGCTGTAGCACTGGCAAACATATAGTGACTATAAAAGTAAATTAAAATAACCAGCAGTAAGACCAAGAACCAATTCATATTACCCAAACCGCTGACGATCAACTTACTAAACCATGGAATAAAACCTAATTTATTCAGTTGAATTGCCATCATCACAAGGACTGAGAACCACGTTAATGTATTCCATGCACCGGTTTCCTTTAGAACATCTTGCCAATTCAATACACCTGTTAACAACAATAGTCCCAAAGCAACAAACGCTGTAGTCGTTGCATCGATTCCGGTTAGACTACCGGTCATCCACGAAATAAGCGCTAAGATAAAGATCCCTGTCATAATTTTTTCAGAGATAGAAAATTTGCCCATTTCTTTCAGCTGATCATCAGCCCATTTTTTGGCATTGGGAGTCTCTTTAATTTTTGGCGGGTACATTTTATAAATCAAAAAAGGTATCAATATTAAAGAAATAATACCAGGTACTAAGGCTGCCAAAAACCAAGACATCCAGCTGATGTTAACTTTTGCATCTCCAGCAAATGCTTGGGCCAGTGGATTACCAGCCATCGCTGTCATAAACATTGCTGACGTAATAATATCCCCATGGTATTCTGCAAAAACTAAGAATGATCCAATTTTCTTCCGCGATTCATCATCATCGGACTTTGACCCAAATGCATCCGCTAAGGATTGAATAATTGGAAACACAACACCGCCGGCACGTGCTGTATTACTTGGCGTTGCGGGAGCCAACACCAAATCAACACCAATAATAGAATACGCTAAATTCAATGTTTTCTTGCCAAACAAGGAAACAAAATTTAACGCGATCCTTCGTCCCAAGCCGGTTTTAATAAACCCACGTGAGATGAAGAACGCCATTGCAATCAACCAGATACTGCTATTACCAAAACCAGCAACTGCCGTATCGATATCTACAACTTTAGTAAGAGTCAAGATCACAAAACCAATGATCGAAACCGCGCCGATCGGCAAAGGTTGAGTAATACATCCTACGATCGTTGCCAGAAAAATCGCAAACATTCTCCACGCCGCAACAGATAAAGCTGCAGGACGTAATGGAGTACAGAACCACAAAACTAATCCGATCAAGACCGGCCAAAAAAATTTTTTATACTGTTCCTTACTCAATAACACATATATCACCTTTCCTCGTGATAATTCTTTGTTATTTTGACCAGTGAACTTGTTTCAATAATGACCTAAGTTTTAACAAGTTTTCAATTTTTAGAAAAAACAGCCCAGCTAATGAACACATTTTCTTTCAAGAAAAAACTGTGTATAAAAATCAGTATTACTTGCCGCTTAAATTATCTTAAGTAGTCCGATACCTTGCAAAAAAATACACTGTCTTAATTAGCCGCTTAAGCCTTATCTCTTTTTAATAGCTATAGATACTTGGCATAGCTCACGATCAAACTAAAATTTATTTCAAACTCGCCAAGTATTTATATGCTTGTTGTCCAGTTTGACGACCAAAAACAACAGTTTCAGCAATTGAATTACCACCGATCCGGTTGTTACCATGCAAACCGCCGGCAACTTCACCACCGGCGAATAAGCCGGCGATCGGAGTACCTGCTTTAGTTAAGACATGTGACTTAGCATCGATCTTAAGTCCACCCATTGTATAGTGGACCGCCGGAGCAATATGAATTGCTTCATAGCCGCCATGGTCGATCGTGCGCTCCATGCCTGAGTCCCGTCCGAAATCACTATCTTTGCCAGCTGATACAGCTTTATTCCAACTAGCAACTGTTGCTTGTAATTTGTCAGGATCGACTCCAATATTTTGCGCTAAATCGGCCAGAGAATCTCCATGTTTAACCAAACCAATGTGATCATAAAAGTTAATAGCCGGCACGTTTTCACGAATACCAGAATCATAGATCAAATAAGCACTCTTTTCTGGCAATGCATTGATAGCATTTGTCACATTTTTACGTGTATCTAATTCATTCACAAAACGTTCACCTTGGGAATTAACTAGAATTGCCCCTTCACCACGAGTTGCTTCACCAATCAAATAAGCATGACCTGTGTCTTGTTGAACAGTTGGATGAACTTGGATCTGATCCATGTCAACGAGTCCCGCACCGATCTCAGTGGCTAATTTAATTCCATCGCCGGTTGCCCCGACCTGATTAGTTGTTTCATAACCATCGAGGTCTGGCCGATATTTTTTGATCAATTCTTTGTTGGCCCCAAAACCACCAGTGGCTAAAATAATTGACTTCGCACTAATTTTCTTACTTTCATCATTTGGTAATTTAACGTTTAATCCGGTGATCTGCCCATTATCAGCTAACAACTGATCAACTGTGACTTTTGCAAATAACGGAATTTCTTCTTTTTCGATTTGTTTTAAGAGTTCCGTTACCAAATATCCGCCGATTGCTGCTTTGCTAGCAGGCCGGTGAGTCCGTTTGATCTTCATTCCACCCGTGATCGTAATATCATTCAAAACAATTCCACGATCAGCCAACCAGTCAATGGCTAATGCACCATGAGAAGTAAAATATTCCAACATTTCTTTGTTATTTAAGCCGCCTCCGCCTTTGAGAGTTTCCTGATAAAAATCTCCAAAGCTGTCAACGATATGATGCTGCAATTGAAAATCCGTTTCAGCCGCATTCATTCCTGAAGAAGCACGGTTCGTGTTTCCGCCCATTCTGTCCATTTTTTCCAAAATAACTGGTGAAAGTCCTAATTCTTTCGCTTGTAATGCTGCAACCATCCCAGTTCCGCCTGAACCGATGATCACTAAATCATAATTGTCTTTTAATTCTGTTAAATCTGTTGGCTTAAAAATATATTTGGCCATTTTTAATTTCACTCCCTTAAAAGTAGGAATCCTTTTAGTCGGGTTCCGTGCAGCAGAAAGTTTCGCCTATCCAACTTCCGCTTTACAGCGCCAAAAACACGCTATAATGCAGAAGCCCGATAATGCTCTCTTTCTAATCGCTCCACCCCACCCTGTTTTTTTAGTCGAGTTCCGCAAACCAAGAGATTCCGCTTATCCAACCTCAGACTAACAGCGCAAATCCACGCTATCAGCCTAAGGTCCGATAATGTTCGTCTCTTCCCAGTTTGCTCCACCTTGTTTTTAAATATTCGTCATCTTCAATGGATCTACCCATTCGTCAAACTGTTCCTCTGTCAGTTTGCCTGATGCTAACGCTGCTTCTTTCAGCGTCGTACCATTCTTATCTGCTTCTTGGGCAATTTTTGCACTGTCATGATAGCCAATATGTGGCGACAGGGCCGTAACAGTCATCAATGAATTTTTGACCAACTCAGTCATTCTTTCTTCATTGACCGTCAAACCATGGATCATTTTGTCGGCAAACCCAGTGATCGTTCCTCTTAACAAATCAGCTGACTCAAGGAATGCCTGAATCAGTACTGGTTTGTACACATTCAACTGGAAGTTTCCTTGTGAAGAAGCCATGCTAACGACAACATCGTTTCCAATAACCCGAACCGCAGCCATCGTAATTGCTTCAGCTTGTGTTGGGTTGACTTTACCTGGCATAATGGATGAACCTGGTTCGTTGGCTGGGATATTCAATTCGCCATAGGCTGCACGCGGACCGCTAGCTAAGAAACGAACATCATTAGCGATCTTCATGCAATCTGCAGCCAATGTTTTCATTGCACCGTGAACAACATTCAAACCGGAGTGGGCTTCCAACCCATAAAATTTATTTGTATCTGCATTGAACTTCATTCCATAGATCTCGCTCACTTTTTCTGCGATGTCTGCAGCAAAATGCGGATCTGCGTTTAAACCTGTTCCGACAGCTGTTCCGCCCATTGGGAATTCCAGTAAAGTATCATCTAATTTTTTCAAATATGCCAGATCATGTTCTAACATGCTGACCCAACCGCTAACTTCCTGTCCAAATGTCAGGGGCGTTGCATCTTGTAAATGTGTCCGACCAACTTTAACGACTTGCCAATATTTCTCTTGTTTGACCTTTAATTCATCGATCAAATGGCTAACTGCTTTTTCTAAGTCTAAAACTGCTACACTAGCTGTCATGTTCATTGCAGTTGGGAAAATATCATTTGAACTCTGTCCTCGGTTAACATCATCATTAGGCAGGATTTCTGTTCCGTCACCCAATTTAGTTGCCAAATGAGCAACTACTTCATTAACATTCATATTCGTTTGAGTACCTGAACCAGTTTGGTAAACTTTAAGCGGAAAATCAGCACGCAATTTTTCATCAGATAGATCTAGTAAAGAATCTACGGCTTTTATAATAGGCTGTGTTTTTTCCTGAGGCAATTGCCCTTCTTTTTCATTTGACTGGGCTGCAGCTTTCTTGATCTGCAAAAGTGCCTTAATGATTTCTAATGGAATATAGCTGCCTGTTGGGAAATTATTTCTACTCCGTTCAGTTTGGGGCCCCCACAGTGCAACAGCAGGTATTTCAACCTTTCCGAGTGTATCTTCTTCGATTCTAATATCCTTAGCCATAATACTTGACCTCCTATAATGTCTTATATTACAAAACAACAAAATCAGAATTTATTCGTGATCACGTTTTGCCTTTTCCAATAAAAGCTGACTGGTTCAAATTTCATGTGTTAAAAGATTCACATAAATTTTTAAAAAAATACAATAGGTACTCCTTTCTTTACATCTTCATGATAGTAGCAGAAATTCAGTATAGTCAAACATGGCAGGGGTTATAATTTTAATTTATAACATTGATGAGACAAGTAATTCCCAGGCTATTTTATACAAAAACTTTTATGCGATAAAAATAATTATTGATTTCACAATAAAAAAGCCAAAAGAATCTCTTCTCTTGACCTAATCAGCTATTATGCACCTTATCTTTAATTTTTAATAATTGTGTGACCAGTTCCCATTCTCGTTCTTTCAAAAGATAATTTTTTCTAGTAACTATCGAAATGTTGAACTTCTCGGCAAAAACATCCGTTAAAGGAGTACATTTTAGCTGATCTCCTAATGCTACAGCATCTCCAACCAACAATGCGATCCCCGAATTTTGTTCAACCATTCTCTTCAAAATTGAGATGCTTTGAGTTTTAAAAATAATATTGGGAGTAAAGCCCGCTTCATTAGAATAATGTTCTAAAACTTGGCGATGAATAAATTTACTGTCTAATGTAATAAATTTTTCGTCCTTAAGGTCTGAGAAAGATACTTTTTCATAGTCTTTTAACCAATGTTTATTTGAAGAAATGATTGCAAAATCGCGCCAGGTGATCTGTGTCGCAACAAGGCGCGAATCATTGAATGGTGAGTAACTGCCCAGCAACGCAATATCTATTTTCCCGCTCAAAAGGTCCTGTGTTAGTTGCTCAGAGCCTGATTCATCCACAACTAAGCTTTGTAGTAGATTATTTTCACTCAGTTCAGGAACAACTAGCGGCAAATACAGATTGCCAATGATTGGCGGTAAGCCAAATCTAATCTTTTCTTGAGAAAAATTATTGATCTCAACTGTCGCCAGGTGCACTTCATTCAAAATTTTGATTGCATGTTCATATAAGATTTTTCCTGAAGAAGTTACTTGCAAAAAATTTTGTGAGTGATCTCGCGAAACAAGTTGAGTTTGCAGGCTGTTTTCCAAACGTTTGATCGCCAAAGTCACCGTTGGCTGTTTGACATTAAAATGCTTGGCTGCTTCGGTGAAACTGCCGACTTTACACAAATAACAAAAATAGTTTAAATCATTTAATTTCATTCTGAACCTCCGGTAAATCGGGCAGATACTGAGTGGTAACAATTCTTTACAAAAACTGTCATTTCAGAGTTATCAGACAAAGATACCTGATTTGCAGAAACTAACTACCGTAACAAAAACATCAACTAAGAGTATTGTAGCAAAATTACACCTCATTAAAACAATTTATTCCCATGCAATGATAAAAAATACTTTCCCCTATCTTAAACGATAAAGGAAAGTATTTGTTAATTATTCTGACAGGCACTCTTATTTAGTACGTTAAACCATGAGACACTACATTTCCGGTGAGATCATAACTTTAACTTGAGATTTGTCATTTTGTAATGATTTGATCCCTTCAACAGTCTCGTTCAGAGGGATCTTCTTAGTGATCATTTTCTTAAAAGTTTCCTGATTACTATTGATAATTTGAATAACTATTGGAAAGGCATTTTCGTACCCCAGTGTTGTATGGATGTTATGTCCCTTCATAATTGCGCCATTAATATCAAGGTCGATCGATTTTCCAAATAAAGCATCCACTTGAATTACCCCTGTAGCAGTCGTGATCTGAGCGGCCGTGTCAAATGTAGCTTGTACTCCAGCACATTCAAAAGAAATATCAACACCATCCGGCAGGTCTTCGTGAATTTTTTTAACCACATCATCTTTAGTTGGGTTCAGCGTATTTTCGATCCCAACTTCTTTTGCTTTAGCAAGACGAACATCTGAAACATCTGAAATATAAACTTTTGTTGCTCCAGCAATTTTAGCCAAAATAGCTGTACATAAACCAATTGGACCAGCACCCATAACAGCAACTGTTTGTCCTTCAATCAAGCCGCTACGTTTGATACCCTCATAAGCGACAGCTGTTGGCTCAGCCAAGGCTCCTAGATCAAAGCCCATTTCATCTGGCAATTTATGTGCAAATTTAGCTTCAACATTAGCATATTCAGCCATTCCGCCGTCGCCTGAAACGCCGATAAAGTTGCCGCTCCCATCAGGACCAACAGCATTCAAGCAATAATTGTACAATCCTTTCATACAATTACGACAGTGACCACAAGACAGAATTGGTTCAACCGCGATGCGATCGCCAACTTTAACGTTCTTCACATCTTGACCGACTTTAACTATCTGACCAGAAAATTCATGCCCCTCAATGATTGGAACTGTCTTACCAGTTAAAGGATTCTTTTCATATGGTAAGGAAAGTCCCTCTGCATACATATGAATATCACTACCGCAAATTCCTACAAACTTAACTTTAATTTGAACTTGATCATCTTTAGGTTCAGGAATTTCAACGTCTTCGATCCGAATATCTTGTTTGCCATAAATTCTTGCTGCTTTCATTACTGTACTGCCCCTTTCTATATCTATATGGACAATTTATCACGTCAATGAAACCGCTGTCAATAAGAATTATCTCTTATCCATTTAAAATATAGGCCTTTAATCTTATCAAATAGACATTGGTTCTACCTTTTCATTAAGTACCCATAATTGATGACCAAAATACAAACTACCATCATTCATCAAAAGTGATGAAGACCACATTTATTTTTCAAAAAATTGCTGGTAAATTATCAATAATAATTATGGAACACTTCAGAACGTCAGGATCCTTCTTTTTACTAACATTTCATCTTGATTTCTTCCTGTTCAGTACCAATAACTTCACTAGCGTCATCCACCTTCATTCAACCCATTTTTGTAAATAATCTAAAGACTCTGTACTATATACATCTATCCAGTTAATGAGCATTTTAAACAATTACTTCCAATTAATTTCCCAAAAATATTTTAAGGTTCACAAAGGTAAGATTTAATACATAGTATATGACGTGAGCGCAGTGGTTTTTTACGACGCTGGTGCAAATGCGCCAAGCTAGGTACTTAAAGATGCAGTTAAGGAAACAATTGAAGAAAGCCGAAAATGATTTTCTCACATTAAATAACACATGACTTCCCAATGTACTAGCGGGAAGCCATGTGTTATTTAGTTAGTATGCTAATTAAGAATTTAGTTCTTAATTAAGTTACCTATTACTACTTTAATGCTTCAACGATCTGTTCTTCCATTTTTTCTGGCTTAGTTACTGGAGCATAACGATGAATCAATTTTCCATCCCGACCAACTAAAAACTTGGTGAAATTCCATTTGATCTTGCCATTCCCAGAAGAATCTTTCAAATAGGTGAATAAAGGATCCTCATCTTCACCATTGATCACTACACGTTTTGTCATTGGAAAAGTAACTCCGTAGTGACGCTGACAATAATCACTGGTCTCTTCATCCTCGCTTAATTCTTGATGAAATTGGTTAGAAGGTAATCCTAAAACTTCCAACCCTTGAGCATGATACTTTTTATACAATCCTTCAAGGGCTTCTAATTGCGGTGCCAAGCCACATTTGCTGGCAGTATTAACTATGATCACCACTTTACCTTGGTAGTCTTCCAAGTTAATTTCTTGCCCACTCATTTCTGTTTCTTTAAAATCATAGATCGTATTCATGTTATTCATCCTTTCCATAATAACTTCATACAAAGCGCAGTTTTCTAGGTCACGCACACATAAGATCAGTCGTCCAAAGTAATTTCGCTAATTTGTATACTTTCTTTACCTAAGCAGACCTTACTATATTTTGGGGATCAGCTAACGCCGCAACATACTGATAAGCTGCCTGCCCAGCAACTCCGCCATCTCCCGTTGCAGTCACTACCTGACGCAATTCCTTTTGGCGAACATCTCCAACTGCAAAAATTCCAGGGACAGAAGTCTCCATCCTCTCATTAGTGAGGATCCAGCCATTTTCATCTGTAATACTTAAGTTTTTGAATGGTTCACTCATCGGTTCAAGACCAACGTAAATGAAAACACCTGAGGTATCAAGTTCAAATGGTTTTTGAGTTTTATTATTGATGCCTTTAACACTGGTAACTTTATTATCGTCTCCAACAATTTCTCGAACATTACTACTCCAAACAAAATCAATTTTTTCGTTTCTAAATGCACGATCCTGTAAAATTTTTTGCGCACGCAATTGATCACGCCGATGAATGATCGTAACTTTATCAACTAAATGTGTTAAATACTCACCCTCTTCAATTGCAGAATCACCGCCACCAACTACTACAACGTTTTTTCCTCTGAAAAAGGCACCATCACAAACTGCGCAATTAGAAACGCCTCGTCCACGATATTTTTCTTCTCCAGGAACATCTAAGTTACGGTATTTAGATCCTGTACTGATGATCAATGCCTTAGTTTCATAATCATCTTCATCAGTTTTGATAACCTTATAGCTGCCCTTATCAATTACACCTTGTACAGTTCCATAAGCATAATCCGCACCAAACCGAACAGCGGAGTCATACATTTTTTGTGACAGGTCTGGTCCAAGGACCGAATCAAAACCTGGGTAATTTTCAATTTCTGCTGTATTATTCATCTGTCCGCCGTAGACTCCGCGATCCAAGAGCAAAACAGACAAGTTTGCCCGCGAAGCATATAAGGCGGCAGTTAAGCCAGCTGGACCAGCACCCACTACGGTGACATCATATTTTTTAACCATTTGATCGCATCCTTAATATAAAAACTTACTTTTGCTGGATAGTTCATACAAAATCAGTCTTGCACGATTATTTTAGTATGACATACCAAGTAACGTAGCAAAATGCAACCCATTGGGCTTATATTCAACCTATGCTCTTACCTCGCTTAGCATATCTAATGTGTTAATACTATTGAAATTTGTATTTAGCAGCTTCAAAAATGTTAGTAACTACTTTTATTAAATATCACACTTCTGAAGTAGGCTTTCTATCGCGACCCTAAAAACACAAATTTTCTCGACAGACAATGTTGCTTACAATCATTTTCCAAGTAAATTATATTGAAAATGAATTCACAATATGCTACTTTTAAGCTAAATGAAAATCGTTCTCAATTATATTTAAAGAAGGAAAAATGATGGCGACTCTTTTAGAAGGTACAACCCAACAAAAATACATTATTACTAAAGTAACAGGAGACCATGCACTAACTACGAGATTAGCCGAATTAGGCCTAAGAGTCGGAAAAATGGTCACTGTAGTTAATTCTGCTAATAGCGGAAGCGGGTTAGTAATTTATCTTACAGGCCAACGTTTAGCCATCAGCCAATCAATGGCTGAAAAAGTTACAGTTACCCCCCTAGATAAACCACAAAATATACCTACATTACCCCTAACAGATATGCCAATTCATAGTTCGTGCGTGGTTTTTCAACTAATAGGTGATAAAGCCGTGCGTAAACGTTTAATGGATATGGGACTAACCCGTAACACACTTATTCAGATCTACCATGTCGCTCCTTTAGGTGACCCGATCGAATTACAGGTGCGTGGCTATAAGCTTAGCATTCGTAAACGCGATGCAGCAAATATCTTAGTAAAGGAATTGCAATTATGAGTGTAATTGCGCTTGCGGGAAATCAGAATAGTGGAAAAACAACCTTATTTAACGAATTAACAGGGGCAAGTCAGTATGTAGGTAACTGGCCAGGCGTGACCGTTGAGAAGAAAATGGGCCATTTAAAAAGCAACAAAAATTGATGTTCCTTGATTTGCCAGGTGTCTATTCACTTTCTCCTTATACTTTAGAAGAACGAATTTCGCGCAAATATCTTATTGGACAACCGCCAGACTTAATTTTAGATGTTTTAGACAGTACGAACCTGGAACGTAATCTATATTTATCATTGCAACTAATGGAAACTGGCTTGCCAATGGTTCTTGCTTTAAACATGAAAGACTTGCTAAAAAAACAAGGTCGTACTATCAATTTGAAAAAAATGGAATATTTACTTTCGTTGCCAGTCGTTTCTTTAAGTGCAGTCAAAAAGGAAAATGTTCCAGATTTGATCAAGCAAATCCAAAAGTCCGCTAAAGAACCGCCAAAATATCCTTATCCCGAATATGATGATCGCCTAGAGTCTGCTCTAACAATGATCAGCCAGCAGATTCAAAGCTATGTCACACCTTCGAAATTGCGCTGGTATTCTATCAAGTTTTTTGAACGCGACGAAGAGATCCAACAAGAAATCAAACTGAGTATCCAACAACAGCGAGAAATCGAAGATATTATCAAAACTGCTGAAGAGATCTTTGGGGATTCAAGCGATAGTATCATTGTCAATGCACGCTATGACTACGTTGCTCAGATCATGGCAATGTGCGTAATTGATCGCAACGATTTTCAAATAAGCGTTAGTGATCAGATCGATCGGATAGTTACTAATAAGTGGCTGGCATTACCGATTTTTGTGTTAGTCATGTGGCTGGTATATTATCTACCGATTGGGTCAATGATGTTTTATTCGGTAAATGGCTCCCAGATATTGTTGGTGGTCTCTTGAGCAGTTGGCACGTAGCCGCATGGATGACAGGACTGATCATTGATGGGATCATCGGAGGCGTTGGTTCTGTACTTGGCTTTGTACCGCAGATCATGATGTTGTTTTTATGCTTAGGCATTTTGGAAGATTGCGGCTATATGGCTCGAATTGCTTTCGTGATGGATCGGATCTTTCACCGTTTCAATCTTTCGGGCAAATCTTTTATCCCGATGCTGATCTCAACAGGTTGCGGTGTCCCTGGAATCATGGCCACACGAACGATCGAATCTGAAAAAGATCGCAAAATGACGATCATGTTGACTACTTTCATGCCCTGCTCAGCTAAATTAACCGTGATCGCAATGATTTCCGGAACATTTTTTCCTGGTCAAAGTTGGGTTGCTCCTTCAGCTTACTTTCTTGGCATGCTGGCAGTAGTTGGTTCCGGAATTTTTTTGAAGAAAACTCGGATGTTCTCTGGTCCGCCGCAACCATTTGTCATGGAATTGCCTGCATATCATTTGCCGCGTCCCGGCAATATCTTACATTACGTCTGGAGCAGGAGTAAGAGCTTTGTCCAAAAAGCCGGTACGATCATCTTTGCTTCCTGTGTGTTGATCTGGTTTCTATCTTCTTTTAACTGGCAAATGCATATGGTCGATCAAAATCACAGCATGTTAAAGACTATCGGCAGCGTGCTTGCACCTGTCTTTGCCCCACTTGGCTTTGGAGATTGGCGTGCTACCGTAGCTGTCATTGCCGGTTTGATTGCCAAGGAGAATTGCGTAGGAACGTTGCGCTTAGCATTCGGCAGCAACTCAGCACAATCATTTGCCCAAGTTCTCAATAGTACTTTTAGCCCGATGGCCGGTTATGCCTTTTTGGTTTTCAACTTATTGTGTGCCCCCTGTTTTGCAGCTATCGGTACGATGTATAAAGAATACGGCGATAAAATGTGGACCTTTCGGGCAGTGTTCTACCAGACAAGTCTGGCATATATAACTGCCCTTTCAATTTATCAATGTTGGCTGATTTTGACAGGCAGTTTTACAGGGCTCAATATTTTATACGCAATCATTGGCTTATCTATTGTCATATATGGTTTAATGATCAAGAAAGATAAACCTGTGGAAAAAAATGAAGCGTTGATTTAAGTAAACTTTGCAAAACCTCACTGAAAGAAGGCGCTAAAATGATAGCAACGATAATTTTAGGCATTTTGATTTTTGGTTTTTTTGCATATGTAGTTTACAAAAAATTCATCAAGAATCATGGCGCTGCTGATTGTCATTCTTGTGATGACATTGGTTGTCCTTTAGCAGATGCTGCCAAAATGAACAAAAAAAGATAACAAACTCAAAAATGATTCAGTCTGATAAAACTTTCATCAAACTGAATCATTTTTTAGGCTTAAATTTACCTTGAGGCTCATTATTCTATCAGAAAACAGATTATTGCTTTGTAATTCCAATCATGATTGCTCCAATCACAACTAAGGCTAAGCCCCATAACGTGTATTTCATTTCACGATGTGATCTCAACTCGTGCAATACCCAAATTCCACCAAGTGTTGCTACGACAACATTTAATTGTGATAAAGTAAATCCTACGGCAACACCATTCATCTGGTTACTAAATAATAGTCCAATATTAGCAATACCGAAACAAATCCCAGTCAACATGTTCTGCCACGTTTTCTTGCCAAACATTTCATTTCCCTTTTGGAAAGAAGATAGAATCATTACTCCAACCATCATTGCAATTGACTGCGGTAGTAAAACATCCCAACCATTGAGATGAAATACTTGTGGAAAGACTGCGTATCCTGCCATGCCTAGAGTGGAAATCGCCAAAACAAGCATCCCCAGCTTAACGTTTGAACCCTGATCTTCACTGCTTTGATGATCTTGAATCGTGGTCAAAGTTACCCCTAGGATAATAATAGCTAGTGCTGGTACCCCTAGCCAATATTGCCAACCATGAGTCCACTCCTTCAATAAAATAGCTCCCAGTAGTGTCGTAACAACCAATTGTTCTCCAGTACTGATCGGCATTGCTTTAGAAACACCGATCAGATCAAACGATTTAACCTGCAAAATTTGGCCGACACTCCAGCATAGTCCACTCAAAATGGCTCCCCATAGTAGATTAGCAGTCAATTCTGGTCGATAGAACAAAAAAGCAACAACTCCAAATAAAACTGTCGTAAACGTCATACCTAGCGTTTTATTAGTGTACTTGCCACCAATCTTTTGCATAACGATTGATTGTAACCCCCAACCCAAAGCAGGTATCAATCCAATTAAAATCCCCATATTAATCTCTCCAGTCATTTAGTTAATGTTTTCACAAATAATAACAATTAAAATGGACAAAATAAACTCTATCTCATCCACTATTAACTAATTTTTATTTATATAGATATGGCTTAGTAATCAGTTCCACTTTTTCTGGCACTCCTGTAACCCTAGACTTGATCAAAGCATCAGACGTGACACAAGCTGCATATCCATCCCAAGCGCTAGGACCAACCAGTTTTCCATCCGAGATAGAATTTGCCCATTCAGTGAATTCCGTATCGTAAGAATCAATAAAACGAGTTGCCCAATCATTGCCTAGCTGATAATGCTTACTTTGTTTAGTCCGTTTAACTACGGATGCTGGATCAGGTAAATTCAAAGTCCCGTCTTCACCGACTACCTGGCATTGAACATCGTAGGCATAGGCACCATCTGTTTGAACTTCCACATCGATTATTTGCCCAGAACGTGTCTTGAACATCACTAATTGCGGGTTGAGCCAGTCTCCGTTAGTCCGCTTGCTTTGTTTAACCTTCAAAACTTGGACTTCATCGTATTCTTCCGCTAAAAGCCACCGAGTAATATCAATTTCATGAATCGCTACACGGGTGATTGCATAGTCTGTTTTAAAGCCAAGCGCCTGAGAAATATTGCGATGCGCGCTATGAATCATCAACGGTTCGCCAATCTCACCGTTTTCTATCGCTTGCTTGATTCCACGATATCCGTTATCGAAACGACGATTAAATCCAACTTGAATCAACCGATGGCCCAAAGCTACTTCCTTTTCTACCATTTTCGCACATTCGTCAGCCGTTAATGCCAGAGGTTTTTCACAAAAAACATATTTATCTTTTTTCAAACAGTCCATGACATAACCTGAATGTGTATCATCAGTTGAAGTAACTAAAACTGCATCAATATCATCACTTTGGATCAATTCTTCCCCACTCGCAAAACTTTGAGCATCATATTTTTCTGCCATTTCATCGGCAACATCTTTAAAATAATCATAAACACCTACAACCTTAGTTTGGGGCACAATGTTTGTCAGACGATTCATGTGCTCTTTACCAATTGCGCCGCAACCAATAATACCGACCCTAATTTGGTTTCTTTCCATTCTAAAAACCTCCCACAAAAAGATGCATGGTGATACTTAATTCATGTAAATTAACAAAAAACATTGTTTACGTACTGATATCACTCTATGCTAACTACAATTATAAGCCTGGATTATTCATAATTTTACCTTGAGGTNGTACTAACTAAAAAATTACCACGATATTTGACAATATGATGAATAGCCAAGTATATTTCTCGAATATCAAATTTTTTATCTTCCGTCATTAGTGCTTTTCTCAAATGATAAATTGTCGGATATTTAGCATAAAAGGCTGTATCTGTTTCATTAGGAAACAATATTGATCCAATAAATTTTTTATTGGTATCTTTTGGTGAGATATTAGAACTCTTTAGTCTGGCTAAAAAGTATGGATCTGCCTTAGCTATGTATGGAGCAAATATTTCCTCTAACAGACCTAAGCGCCATTTACGGCGTCCCAGTCTTCTTCGGGTAGTTCTAAACTGGCGTCTCTCAGCCGCTGTCTCTCCTTCCTCAAATAATCTCACACCAATATAATTTTTCCCCTTGACCCTAGCCAACTTATTAAACTCATCTGTTACGGCAAAGCCAATTGATGAAGTACCAATGTCCAACCCTATGTTGTAATTTTCATTTTTCAATATATAATCCCCCTTTTTAAGTAAAAGTAATTTTTAATAATTTGTATCCTTTCTATATTAAACCTGAATTATTCACAATTTTTCTTTAAGCGCTTTTCTTGGTTATCAGTGTGCTACTGCTGCTCTTTTTTTCTTTCACCTGTTGGGTGTACAAAAAGAGCACATCCTATGCTATTGTTAAGTCAACCAAAACCACAAAGAACAGGAGTGTTCCCTATATTGACTCTACATCATGAACGATTTTTATTCAATAAACAGATCAAAATTTCTAATGACAGCGGTGAATTGGCGAATGATGCCAGAGCTTTGTTGATTGCTGTGTTCCTACACCAGGTCCACTTTGACCAGCTGTTAAGGGATAACTTGTGCTTCAAGGATGGGCACAAGTATCGTACGTTTCCCTTGAACGATTTATTCAAGCAGTTGCTGTTTCAATTACTGACGGAGTACCACCAAGATCAGTCGGCTAATGCCTTGTCACATAATTTCAACTTGAGCTTATCTTAAGCTGTCGCTCCACAACCGATACTGTCACGCTTTATCAACTATATTTCAGCGTCCGGCTTCTTCTCCCCCGTCAAAGTTCGATAGCTCACTGCCCCTCCATTGCGCCCAGACAATTGCTATACGTCTCAAGGCACAACTAAATTCTTAATAATAATCTATATCTTCACTATCCCGCAAATTTCTGTTTTGTTTTACACTTTGTTGCTGTTTCCTTAAAATACTCCTTAAGTATACACTTCTCCAAAACTTTATTATGTCGTCAAAAATAATCAAATGATGATTTATCCAGATATCAACTATAGCAACTTGTAAAGTTGCTAAATCACCATTCTGCACCGTACTTAGCATTGGATGAAACCTGGTATACTTCAAAAAAATTTGGTCTTGATAATCTTCAAAAATATCACTCACATTGAATGATGAACATAAAAAGTGCGCCAGTCGATATGAGCAGTCCGACATAATTCTGTAACTGTAACTGTAATTTTTTCGATCGTTTTATTTCAAACAATTTAAACAAAGCTTTGGTCAGTGACGCTTTAGTTTTAATAACCCGTTGATCCATTTTCCACCTTCCTTTAAGTTAATGCTCACTTTTTTGCTATCAGTATTATACTAATGCACAGGTCAAGTATTTGACTTGCAAAAACCCTCGTTTGTATTTAAGTCCCCTGAAACAAGAATTTCCCCATAGTCAACTTAGACAGTCCCTCACTGAAAAGCGTGATATGCTGCTAAACCCACTATGCCTGATTCTTAGCCGTTTCACTGAGCTCTGTTTTTAAAGGAGGAATGTTCTATTTGGAATTTTGTTAACGGAATCTTTGCGACTTATCATGGCACAGGTTATTCTCTGCAAGATTTTGTCACGACCTTCGATCCAGCGCAAACTCTAATTTTATCAAGGTGTTGCTTGTTGCTGGATCAACCTTGCAATCGATTCAATGGAGATTTTTGTTTTAGCCACTGCTTCATATGCAGTTGGCGGACTACGAGCCTTCACATTTGCTTCATGAGCCGAAGTTGTTTGGATATTATTTGAAGTCTATAACTTGATCAAATGTGTCTACTTAAACGCCAAGAAATCTGGGGCGACATTACGACTAAAGGCGCCTGGCAGCGTATATTCAGCTGGGTCGTGGTAATAATTGGAACGGTAAACCTCTTCCGGATATTCATGAATGACCCCACCATGTTCAAATAGTATATTTTCATTAATATTTTAATTGGTATCCTGCCGAAACTTTATTGAAAAAAAAAAGCGGCACTCGGATCGAAGTTTCCTGGAGCTTAGCGATCATGATCTTACTTTGGGACAGTCGCCAACCAATATGTGGGCATCTGTTAGTCCTTACTTCACTTTCGCCAATAACCCATGGTTCTACGTAATCGGCATAATCTCCATTTTCTTTGCTTGTCGTGCTTTTTGGGTATTAAAGAAATTGCCGCCAAAACCAAAAACTTTGTCAAACGGTAAAAAAACTATTTGGTAAAAACAAAGTGAGCTAACTCGATTTTCACAAATCTTGTTAGCTCACTTTTACTTTATTATATTACTGGGTAGCCTCCACTTAACCATAGTCCTAGACCACCTACGACCAAAACCATCACAATAACCATCCACATAATGCCGATAGAAAATTGACCCTTGGTTTTCTTTCCAAATGCCATTTCGATCAACCCGATCACTAGTATGGCCACTATTATCTTAACAACCGTTAGAACTGGTTTCTCACTCCAAGCATATTTTGTCATGAAAATTCCACTAACGATCAAAACTAAGTAACAAACCCGTGTGACCATCGCCCAAATTTTTGTTTTTTGAGCTGGACTGACCAATCCAATGATCATTGATACTAATAAAATAATTCCAAAAATCAAATGTAACCAAGACATCCCTGCCTATCCTCCTTTAAAAATTTAGTTCACCATATATTATACAATGCCAGCGCAAATACAGGTCTGTTACTTATGGTACGGACTGCCAGAATTGATCATATAAGCACGATAAATTTGCTCTGACAAGACCAAGCGCATCAGTTGATGAGGCAAAGTGAACCTGCCAAATGAGATCTGAGCATTTGAACGTTTCAACACTTCTGGACTTAAACCTAAAGAACCACCGATAACGAATGTAATGTCACTGTGCCCGTATGTCGCTAACGAATCAATTTCCTGTGCGAATTGTTCTGATATCCGCTCTTTTCCTTCGATCGCTAAAGCAAAAACATATTCACGCTCCTTGATTTTAGCCAGGATCCGCTCTCCCTCACGTTCTTTCACGCCTTCCATTTCTGCTTCGCTTAACTTTTCAGGTGCTTTTTCATCAGGAACCTCAACAACTTGGAATTTACAGAACTTGCTCAATCGTTTAGCATATTCCGCAATGCCTTGTTTCAAATATTTTTCCTTTAACTTACCCACACCTATTATCTTGATATTCACACTAAATCACATCCTAATAACAATTTATCCACAAAGTTATCCACAGTATCCACGAGGTTAATCACACCATCTTGGTGCGAACTTATTTTCGTCACTATATTTATTGTTTTCAATTTTTCCTACTTATCCACAGTTATTAACAGTAGATAACAGATTATAATTTTTATAAATTTTCTGGTAAAACATTTTAGAATAGGGCTTAAAACGCTTTATAAAAATTTAAAGATGTTGACTTATCAACAGCTGTCCCCAGGGCTGTGGATAACCTGTGCACAGACTTTTTTCACTTATTTACGTAAAGCTCTTCTTAATTCTTACATTTTTTAACTTTAATTTCAAAAGTTATTAACAGGTCTATTAACAAAATTGTTGATAACTTAGGATATTATAGCGAATACATTTAAATTGGTCCTAATATCTTTCTTGAAAACAAAGTTAGCGTAAAGTATTTGTGGGTGGAA
>NZ_AZFI01000050.1 GCF_001435755.1 Ligilactobacillus acidipiscis DSM 15836
ACAACTTCAATAAGCCACTTGCCGGATTTGAACCGGCGACCCCCACCTTACCATGGTGATGCTCTACCTGCTGAGCTAAAGTGGCATGCAATTATCAGTACTTAAATAGTATATTATATACATTTAATAATTGCAATACTTAAAGGAAAAATCGAATTTTGCGTCAAAAAGGTGATCATTACTTGATCGTTAGGGTTTGTTCAACACCGTATAGATCTGGATCCAGCTGTGTGATCAGTGGGGACGGTTGGCCAATACTGATCATAACTAATTCATGCATGGCACGTGAACAAATAGTGTATAAAATGCCACGTTTGCTTGTATCTGGATATTCGTCAGCAGAAACATTATTTACGATCACACTATCAAATTCAAGTCCCTTAGCTAAATAAATAGGTAAGATCGCGATGCCTGCGGGCAAGGTTCTGTCCGATTCCTCTAGTAAGGTCACAGGTAGCTTTCTGTGTAATTTTTCATAGAGCTGCTTGCTTTTGGTCATATTTTTAGTGATCAAAGCAACTGAAGAGTATTCTTTTGCGGATTTTTTCAAATGCTGATATAAAGCCCTAAAAGATGCTTCTTCATCTGATACTTGGCAAATTAGCGGTCGTTTCCCTGGCCTATTAAAAGACTGGATAGAATTACCTTCTGGTAACAGTGCTTTCATGAAGTCAGTGATCTGTTTGGTGGAACGATAACTTTTGTTCAGTAACTTAAGGCTGCTATGTCGGGCTTGCAGTGTTTCAGACAGTTCAGACAGCAATTCTTTGGGGCGTTTAGACTCTGAATATAAGGCCTGCTCACTATCACCGAGCAAGGTTAATTTTGCAGCACCGAAGACGTGTTTTAAATAGATCATTTGTGCCAGACTATAATCCTGCATTTCATCAATAAAGAGATGAGCGATGCTATGGTTTTGTCCGCTATCAGTCAGTAGATCTCTCAAAAATAGCAAAGGAGCACAGTCATCTAAAGTGATACGATGATACTCTAAATTTTGTGAATATTCTTCAAATGACTGTGGCAGTTTTTGTTTTAAAAAGCTGCCATATTGTTCATAATCATCGAAGAAAAAATCATTAAATAATGCATCATAGATGACGGCGTATTGTTTTTCAGCAATTTTCATCCCAAGATAGGCCTGTTCTTCATCATAAGAAATAAAACTTTCTTTATTCTGTTCTCCCAGTAATTCATGATATTGTTCACCGCTTAGGTTTTCGAGCATATCTTGAATTTCTTGACTGGTAGCTTTTTTGGCTACTAAAGAGTCTAATTTTTTGGACAATTTCTTTTTCAAAGCATTAAAACGGTGAGCTAAGGTCATATTGCCCGGAAAACTGGTATATATTTTCCGAATTTCATCTTTAGAAAAAATTGTTTCGCCGTTTAAAGTGACATCAGTAAAGCAGATCTCAGCGGCCGGCAAATGAGCAGCATACTTTTTAACAGTCTGCATAAACTGAGGTGATTTTTTGTATGAACTTAATTTTTTTTGCTGCCGTGATAAATTGTCTGAGCTTTCATAATGTTCAAACAGTGATTCTACGTTTAAGCCTTGTAAACGACGAGAGAAAAACTCGTGTAAAGTTACCTGGCGCATGTTTTTTTCGCCTAGGCTCGGCAAAACGTCAGAAATATAACGACTGAATAACAAGTTAGGCGAAAAAAGAACGATCTGATCTGCATTTAACGTGTCTCGACTGTGATATAGCAAAAAGGCAATTCTTTGTAGAATGGCAGAAGTTTTTCCGCTGCCAGCGACACCTTGGACTAATAGGAGGTCACTTTTGGTGTTCCTAATAATGTCATTTTGTTCTTTTTGAATAGTAGCAACGATGTTTTTCATATATTCGTCACTGTGTTCATCGAGTACACTTTGCAAGATCTCATCACCAACGGTCTCGTTAGTATCAAACATATTTTTGATGACACCATCGTTGATCTTAAATTGTCTTTTCTTTAGAAGATCTGTCTGTTGCAGCCCGGCAGGAGTTTCATACTCAACTGTACCCAAGGTACCATTGTAATAAACGGAAGAGATCGGTGCACGCCAGTCATAAATCAGAAAGTTTTGCTGGTCATCATTTAGCGATGCTGTGCCAATATACAACGTTTCCCTGTCATCGCCAGGGTCTTGGATATCAATCCGACCAAAATAGGGTGTTTTTTCTAGCTCCCCCAGTGTATTTAACTGTTCTTTTAAGATCTGCTCGGTTTGAATGTTTTTAGCAACTAATTGTTTTTGTTGCTGGATCTCGGCATTTGTTTCCATCCGATCATCAACTTCGGTTGTGTTGACTTTGGCATTTTGTACGTAATTTTTTTCAACCGATGATGTTTCGTCATGGGCTTTTTTATATTCTTTTTCAGTCTGTTTCAGCTGAGATTGTATTTCTGTGATAACTTGATCTACACGCTTTTGTTCTAATTTTCTTTCGTTTTCCATGAATGCAGATCCTTTCTCTAAAAGATAAGCTTATTCCGCGACAAATATCAGCTTGCAAAGTTAACAAGCTGTTTAGATACGTGTCTTAGATCGTGCGGAATATTTGAATAAACTCTAATTAAGATACCACAAAATCTGCGAATTGTCAGAATTTTAGTTTTTTGGTCGTTAGGTCTTTACAAGCTTGACCAGTTTGATAAAATTAAGTTAATTAGTTGAACAGGAAAAGTAGAGACTGGCTGACAGAGATACATTGCAAGCTGAAAGATGTAAACAGAACTCGAAATGGACCTGGGATAAGACATGACAAATAAAATGAGTGGCGGGATTTCCGCAATTTAGGTGGCACCGCGAGCAATCGTCCTATTGTTGAAAAACAATAGGATTTTTTTGTATAGCGGTGCAAAAAAATTTTAGATATCGTGTTATCTGATATAAATCAAGAGTAAAAGAATGTAAAGGAGAAAATCGTTATGAGTAAACACGTAATTTTAACTGGTGATCGTCCAACTGGCAAGCTTCACATTGGACATTATATCGGCTCTTTGATTCAAAGGGTCGCTATGCAAGAAACGGGTGATTATGACTCTTATATTATGATTGCCGACCAACAGGCTTTAACAGATAACGCTCGTGATCCTGAAAAAATTAAGAAGTCCTTGATCGAAGTGGCACTTGATTATTTGGCAGTGGGGATCGATCCTCAAAAATCGACTATTTTTGTTCAATCTGCCATTCCGGCTTTAGCAGAACTAAACCTGTATTATTTAAACTTAGTGACAGTTTCACGCCTTGAACGTAACCCTACCGTGAAAGCTGAGATTCAGCAAAAGAATTTTGAGCGTTCTATCCCGGCTGGTTTTTTCACTTATCCAGTCAGCCAAACTGCTGATATTACAGCTTTTAAGGCAGATACTGTGCCAGTTGGCGATGACCAGGAACCAATGATCGAACAGGCCAGAGAGATCGTGCGCAGTTTTAATAGTATTTATGGACAAGAAGTACTTGTCGAACCTCAAGGTGTTTTTCCGCCCAAAGGGTCTGGACGTTTGCCTGGTTTAGATGGCAATGCTAAAATGAGCAAATCATTAAATAATGCCATTTATTTGTCAGATGATGCGGATACTTTAAAGAAAAAGGTCATGTCAATGTACACTGACCCTGACCATATTCATGTGGAAGATCCCGGCAAAGTCGAAGGGAACACAGTCTTTACTTATTTAGATGTCTTTGCAAAAGACAAGCAGCACGTAGCTGATCTTAAAGACCAGTACCGTGCCGGAGGACTGGGTGATGTTAAGCTCAAACGTTATCTAAATGATGTTTTGGAAGACACTTTGGCTCCAATCAGGAACAGGCGTGCAGAGTATGCTCAAGATATTCCGGCTGTCTATGATATTTTAAAAAAGGGCAGTGAAAAGGCCAATGAAGTTGCTGCACAGACTTTAAAAGAGGTCAGAGCTGCGATCGGCGTTAATTATTTTGAATAATACAATTTAAAGAAATAACCGAATAAATTGTGTAGTTTGAGACAAGGGGTGACAAGTATGGGGAAAGTTGCACTACTTGATTTAGGTTCTAATTCTACTAGGATGGGGATCTATCAAATCAATCAAGATAATTTTTTTCAAGAGATCAAACGTTTCAAAGAAATGACCCGTTTGGCAGAAGGTATGGGCGAATTTAGCACTAAATCAGTTTTAAAACAAGATGCGATCGATAGAACTATCGAGGCTTTAAAGAGATTTAAGTCAGAGTATGAACAAGTCTCAGATCTTACTATGGTTCGCGGTGTTGCTACGGCAGCTGTGCGTAATGCCTCAAATGGGGCAGGATTTTTAGACCGCGTAAAAGAAGAAATCGGGGTTGAAATTGAGGTCTTGTCAGGTGATTCAGAGGCATATTATGACTATGTGGGCGTGATGCATGCCTTTGATCTGAAAAACTGCCTGATCTGTGATATGGGAGGCGGTAGTTTTGAGCTTGCTGTGGTCAAAAATCGGCAGGCAGTTAATTATATCAGTATCCCATATGGAGCCGTGACTTTAAGTGAGAAGTATCATGCTGGTGAAAAGATAAGTGCGGCTGATTTCTTTGCTTTACAACGTTTTGTTCTCTATAAATTTCGACAATTACCCTGGCTTTCTGAAGGTAATGGCTTTCCACTTGTTTTATTGGGTGGGGCCAATCGAACCGTTGCCCGTCAAGGACGAGACCAAGCTGCTCAAAAAAATAAAGTAAATTTACACGGAGAGAAAATGTCATCCTTTAGTTTTGTCGAGATTTTCCAAAAGTGGCTGGGGCAGGATAAAAAAGAACGGGAAGACTCTTTGGGTGTTGAAAAAGAGCGGGCAGATATTATCATTGCTGGACTGACTCCGGTTGTCATGCTGATTCAACAATTTGAAGTTCCTGAAGTTATTTTTTCTGAAAGTGGGGTCCGTGAAGGAATTATAGCCGAATTAACTAAGTAAATAAAAAGGCTTGAGATTTTTATCCTCAAGTCTTTTTTTACTGTTGTGTAATGTCTTTCCCAAAATATTTTAGTGAAATTTTGTTTAAGCGGCCATCTTTGGACATCTTTTTCAAATCTTTGTTGATTTTTTTTGCAAGTTTTTTTGAATGATATGTTGCAACGCTCACTTCTTGTGCAGTGATCTGTGAATCTTTGATCCGTTTTAAAACTTGCTGAGTTTGTTGCTGGTCTGTGTGGTCTTTAGCTTGTGTATATTCCGGGTGTTTTTGCAAATAAGATGTATATTCAGGACCAGTTAAGATCGCAGCTTTGATTTTTTTATTTTGTAAAGCGGTCACCATTGCAGAGATAGACGAGTAGCGTTTCCTTTTAAACTGCAATTCTTTTAACAAGGAGCTTTGTGTACCATTTTTTAACATACCAACTTTGTGGTCTGCTAGTTTTTGTACTGACTTTTTAGTGCCATCGGCCCGTCTAAAAAGGATATTTTCTACATAAAAAATCGGTGTGCTTAATTTGTAATTAGCGGTTTGGGGCGAAAAGCTTCCCAGTGCAATGTCAATCTTACCGTTACGTAATTGCTTGAGCTGTTGCTTTTTATTTTTGCAAGGAACAATTTTAGCTTTTTGATCCAAGTCTTTTGCGAGTTGAGCAGCTACCGCGACATTTGCTCCGTGAGCTTGATTGTTAGAGTATGCTGAACTAAGTGGTGCGTCATCCTTTAGCACGCCCACTTTAAGGACGTTAACAGCTGAAATAGATGGCGTAAAAAAGAGCAGTATAAAAAATGAGAGTACAAATATCAGTATAAAATGTTTACGAGCGGTGTATTTCAAGAAAGAACCTCCTTTAAAAACAGAGCGAAGCATGACGTTTAGAAGGTGAGCACTAACGGACTTGCGCCCAATAATACGTTTTTCAGCATTAGGGGGTGCAAGTTGGTTAGGCACAACCTTCTGTCATGAGCAGCTCGACTAAAAAAACAGAGCGGTAAAAAGTCGAGAGAACTTGAGCACCAATGGTTTCGGGCAAGATGACAAGCGTCTTTCTTGTCGTGATGTTCGAATTGATTGGGCGGAGAGTTCTGGCTTTTGGAGCTGGACTACTAAAAATAAAGCTTGCTCCTGTTTCTGAAAAAAATAGAATTGTTGCCTGCTAGCCGAGCAAACATAGAATATAACTAACTATTTAATAGTTGAATAAACTAAAAGCTTGCAGTGTATATCACTTCTTATTATATAATAGGAACTGAATAATTTGTGAAAAAATCGGTTCTTAAATAAAATTTGGAGAAAGTGGGAGTTCACAAAATGAAGGGATTTGAAAAATACTATCGCAAGAGCTGGCCTGAAAGATTAAGTGTTTTAGAGCACGAAAATAAACTTACAAAAACGGAGATTCAACAATTAGAGAAAAGTGCTTTGGCTCCGGAGCTTGGCGAAACTCAAATAGAGAATTTTATTACCCAATTCAGCTTACCAGAAGGTTTGGGGTTAAATTTTGTGATCAATGGCAAGGAATACTTGGTCCCGATGGTAACTGAAGAGCCATCTGTGATAGCAGGCGCTAGTCACGGAGCAGCTATTGTTAAAAAAGCTGGCGGTTTTACTGCTGAAAGTGAACAACGAGCTATGCGCGGACAAGTTATCATTGAAAATGTTAGCAATGTAGCAGAATTAAAAAAGGAAATAGAAGATTTTGCACCTGCACTATTACAAACGGCGATAGAGGCTCATCCATCTATTGTCAAACGAGGTGGAGGTCCCTTACAGCTGGTTGTTAGGGTCTTAGATCATGATCTCTTGTCGGTTGACATGATCATCGATACTAAGGAAGCTATGGGGGCTAATATGATCAATACTATGTTGGAAGCTGTAGCCGCTAAATTACGTTCTGATTTGCAGGTGGATGTCCTAATGGCAATTTTGTCTAATTTTACGACTGAATGTTTAGTAACTGCTTCATGTGAAATACCAGTTGAATCTTTGGCAAAGGAAAATCTTTCAGGCAAAGAAATAGCCCAAAAAATCGTTCAAGCCAGCAGAGTCGCTCAATTAGATCCTTACCGGGCGACAACCCATAATAAAGGGATCATGAACGGGATCGACGCTGCTGTGATCGCCAGTGGAAATGATTGGCGTGCTATAGAAGCTGCAATCCAGTCCTACGCTGCCAAAGATGGACATTATCGCGGCCTAAGTACTTGGCAGATCAAGGGTGAACAGTTGGTGGGACAATTACGTATTCCTGTTCCGGTGGGTTCAGTTGGGGGTTCGATCGGACTAGTCCCACTTGTACAGCTCAATTCCACTTTAAGGCAAGAGCAGGATGCACGTGAGTTGGAAAATATTATTGCTAGTGTTGGGCTGGCACAAAATTTAGCCGCATTGTACGCCCTAGTTACTGATGGTATTCAAAAGGGTCATATGAATCTGCAAATGAAATCTCTAGCTGCCTCCGTCGGGGCAAGCGGAGCAGAGGTCAGCCAAGTTATCAAACGTTTGAAGAAACTACCACAACAAGATGCAGCGGCTGCCAAAAAGATTTTATACGAAATTAGAAATGAGGGTTTTTAAAAATGAGTGAATCAATGTTGAATCAGACTACATTAAAGCTGCAAAAGCAGGTCGAAGAAGCTGTTAAGAAAACTGTGAACGTTACTTTTAAGGAAGAAAAAAAGGGCTGGCTGGCGAGTGATCAGGCGCAAATGTACTTACATGATGGGCAAATGCAATTAGATGTGTATGATATTACAGCGCCTAATTACACGGTTTCTCATGAATTGCTTCATATCATGACGATGGTGCAAGATGTCCCACAGATCAATTTTAATATGACTACTGGCCAGACTGAACATGATTCAAAAATTATGACAGTTGGTATGGAACTGTATGATAGTGTGCTTCATTTGCAGATTTATCCACGTCAACGTGAATTAGGTTTGCTTGACGATGGGATAGTTGAGTTGTTTTATAAAGGGATCTTGGCACAATTAAAACCAGAACAAGAAGATGAAGTTGATAGTTGGATGGTTTTACGGACTGTTAAGTTGGTCGATGCATTAGTTTTATTTGCAGGTGAACAGCCAAAAGCCGAAAAGAAACTGCAAGAACTATATCCCCAAAGTTTCGAAGCAGCTCAAAGATTATATGCAAGCTTAACGGAAAAAAAGACAGCAGGCCCCCAGAAAATAAGGGCAGCAATCGTCAAGTTATGGCGTGGATTTGATGCACAACTAGAAAGTTGGGGCCTTGCTCCCTTAGAACTAAATGATTTCATTAGTCTGGAACCGGTCTTGAGTGAGCGGCAAACTAGGTTGGAAGTCTCTCAATTATTTGAAGTGTACCATTCATCATTACAAGATAATCTCCACTTTAAGCCGGCGTATATTGTGCGGTACAAGTCTGACCGGCAAAATTCTTTTGTGCTTCCAGAACCAAAGAGCTATAAAGAAAAAATATTCCGTGGTTTTTATGCGGCAAAAATTGGTGACATCTTGCAACAAATGAACGTTAACTATTTGTTACGCTAAAATTTGGAAAGGAAGTCTAGAAATGACTGAACTCAATGACTTATTGAATCAAGCAAAACATGTTGTATTTATGACTGGGGCAGGCGTTTCAACGGCGTCAGGTATCCCGGATTATCGGTCTAAAAATGGTCTTTATGCCGGACAAGAGGCACCAGAATATTTGTTGAGTGCACAGTGTTTACAACGGGAACCACAAAAGCACTATGATTTTGTAACCAAAAGTATGATCTATCCGGATGCTGTACCAAATGTGATCCACGAAAAAATGGCTGAGTTTGCCCAAAAAAAGGGTGCTATGATCATCACGCAAAATATTGATGGTTTGCATAGTAAGGCCGGTACGCCTGCAGAAAAGCTGGTGGAATTTCATGGTAACCTGACGAATGTGTACTGTCAAAAATGTGGACAAACAGCCACATTGGCGGAATATCAACAAGACATGCATCATAAAGGCTGCGGCGGTATTTTGCGGACAGGGATAGTTTTATACGGCGAGCCGATCAATGAAGATAACTTGCGACGTTCATTAGCCGCCATTGAATCTGCTGATCTTTTGGTCGTAGTGGGAACTTCATTTGTAGTTTATCCTTTTGCAGGTCTGATCTCTTATCGTTCTTTGCATGCTAAATTAGTGGCGGTTAATAAGCAGCGAATTAGTATTCCAGAAAATGGAGTCATGATACAAAATGATGCTACGAAAGAGTTTTCCTCTGTAAATGTTGAATAACTACAAAAAACATGGGAAAAATCTCATGTTTTTGTTTTTTCCAAGTTAATTTGGCTAGAGATAGTGAGAACATCAAGGTTAATATGCTATAATAAAAAGAATTGAAATTAAAATTTATTAAATAAAAAACAAACTTGAACTTGATAAAGGGGACGAAAGTTATATGGCTGATAAACCAACATTCTATATTACAACACCGATTTATTATCCATCAGGTAAATTGCATATCGGTAATGCCTATACAACAATTGCTTGTGATGTGTTGGCACGGTACAAAAGATTACAAAATTTTGATGTCTTTTTCTTAACGGGAACAGATGAACATGGACAAAAAATTGAGGAAAAAGCTGAAGAACTAGGGATGGCACCACAGGAATACGTGGATCAAATGGTTGCTGGCATCAAAAAATTGTGGAAAACCTTGGAAATTTCTAATGATAAGTTTATTCGTACGACCGATGACTATCATGAAAAAGCTATCCAAAAGATTTTTCAGAAATTACTTGACCAAGGTGATATTTATTTAGGCAAGTATAAGGGATGGTACTCTGTTTCTGATGAAGAATTCTTCACGGAATCACAGTTAGCTGAAGTTTATCATGATGATCAAGGAAACATGATCGGCGGTAAGGCACCTTCCGGACATGAAGTAACCTTGGTAGAAGAAGAAAGTTATTTCTTTAAGATGAGCAAGTATGCTGACCGCTTAGTCAAATATTACGATGAACATCCTGATTTCATTATTCCGCAAACTAGAAAAAATGAAATGCTGAATAACTTCATTAAACCTGGCTTGGAAGACTTAGCTATCACAAGGACTAGTTTTAACTGGGGCGTTAGAGTACCAAATGACCCTAAGCATGTTGTCTATGTATGGATCGATGCTTTGTGCAACTATATCACTGCCTTAGGTTATGGTTCCGATGACTTGACACTATTCAATAAATATTGGCCAGCCGATGTGCACATGGTGGGTAAAGAAATCGTTCGTTTCCATACGATTTATTGGCCGATCATTTTAATGGCTTTAGATTTGCCATTGCCAAAGCATATTGTCGGTCATGGATGGCTTTTAATGAAAGATGGCAAAATGTCCAAGTCCAAGGGCAATGTTGTTTATCCGGAAATGCTGGTTGAACGTTATGGACTTGATGCTTTGCGCTATTACTTGATGCGTGCAGTGCCTTTTGGAAATGATGGGGTCTTTACTCCCGAAGATTTTGTTAATAAAGTTAACTATGATCTAGCCAATGATCTGGGAAATTTGTTGAATCGCACAGTTGCAATGATCAATAAATATCGTGGAGGTCAAATTCCAACATTAGTTAGCGGTGTGACTGAATTTGATAAGGATCTGGAAGAAAGCGCACGAACCGCTGTCAAAGAGTATGAAGAAGAAATGGATAACATGCACTTCTCCAATGCTTTAAGTGCTTTATGGAAGTTTGTTTCGCGCAGCAATAAATATATCGATCAAACCGAGCCGTGGGCGTTAGCAAAAGATGATGCTAAAAAAGACGAGCTGGATAGTGTTTTGGCTCATTTGGCAGCTTCTTTAAGAGTAATTGCTATTTTATTACAGCCTGTTTTGACTCATGCTCCTAAAGAGATCTTTACGCAACTTGGTTTTGAAACAGCGGATATGCAGATCGATAATGTTTCTTTCTTTGATCTACCTGAAAATAGTCAGGTAGTCAAAAAAGGAACACCGCTTTTCCCTCGTTTAGATACTGACGAAGAAGTTGAATACATCAAATCTAAGATGACAAAAAACGAGAAGGTTAAGGGGCGTAAAGCAATGGCAGAAAAAATTAATGCTGCTAAGGAAAATACCTTAACTTTAAATAAAAAAGAGATCCGTTTTGATAAATTTGATAAGGTAGAGCTACGTGTTGCTTTAATCAAAGAAGTCAGCCGAGTTGAAGGTGCAGATAAACTTTTGAAGTTTAGTTTAGATGCTGGTGATCAAGGCGAACGGCAGATTTTATCAGGTATAGCTCAATGGTATCCAGAACCTGAAAAATTAGTAGGTCAGAAGGTAGTCGCTGTTGTTAACCTCCAGCCACGTAAAATGAGGGGTGAGGTCAGCCAAGGAATGCTGCTTTCAGCTGAATTTGGTGATCAGGTGCAATTGATCACTGTTCCGGACAATATTCCAGCAGGATCAAGTATCAGCTAATATAGAAAAGATAGAGGTTCGGGGAGAAAAACTTCTCGAACCTTTTTTAAAAACAGAGCGGAGGCAAGCGGGAAGAAG
>NZ_AZFI01000051.1 GCF_001435755.1 Ligilactobacillus acidipiscis DSM 15836
TTTCTATCAGTACCAAATATTATAGAACCTGTTTTTTAGTCGAAGCTAGGACGGGTATGCGTTTGTAAGTTGAATAAATGATGCTTGTTTTTAACGTTTTTTGTATTAGAGGCCCAGTAATCTAAGATCGCTGCGACACACAAGCATAGTGCTTCATCTTTTTCATAGCGGAATTCAAACTTGATGGTATCCTGACCATTCTTTTGGACGGTTCCAGTTTTCATGACCCATTCGTGACCTGCAAAGATTTTATAGCGGAAATTAGTTAAGTTACCAATTAAAAACCAGTTGAGTCCTTTTACAAAAAGCATTTCGGTGCTAACGCCATAATAACGGCGAAGTGAACCAACTTTTTTATGATGTGAATATAAGTCAAATTTTGGAAATAATCCAAGACTGCTTTGCTTGATCTCGGCTAACAGCGTACCTGATACATTATAAACTGATAAAACATCATGTACGAGCCCCCAGCGGCCGGTGATAAAGTACACGATATTGTCATCTTCATCCTTGATCGTGGTCACGCCCTTTTTAGTAAAACCAATACGTTGAGCGTATAATGCTTGCATTTCTGGTTCACTTCCTATCCGGTAAAACTTCTGTGATAGTTAACTTTTATAGTCCTAGTTGTGTAAGCTGTTCTTCGATAGCTTTTCCAGCCCCGTTATCGGTATTTTTGCTAGTTAAGTGATTAGCCGCCATTTTGATCTCTTTAGTCGCGTTTTCCATAGCGTAACTGATCCCAGCGATTTTTATCATTGAGAGATCATTATTATTGTCACCCATTGACATGACGTTATCCATCGGGATGTTCAAGCGGTCTGCGTATGATTGGAGTGCTAAACCTTTCTGGGCCTTAATATGATTGACCTCAATATTTCCAGAACCTGAAGAGGTAATGACCAATGAGTCATATTTAGAGATCTCCTGACGAACTTTTTCTAGTCCAGCTTGTCCGTGGGGACTAAAAGCAACTATTTTGAAAATTTGAATATGCGGGTCATTTACTAATTCATAATAATCATCGACATAGTTAATGTCCATTAACTCCATTCTAGCAGAAGCCAGACTGACAGCTAATTTAAATGGTGTGGTTGCATCAATACTGGATAAAAGTTCGGCGAAGTTTTCGATCCGAGCGGCTTTATCATCAGAGCAAACTCCTTGAGATGTGATGACTTCGAAATATAAACCTGCTTTTTTGAGTAAAATGATGATTTTTTGAGCAAGTTGGTCTGGAATTGGGGCAGAACTTAGTGTTTTGCCATTTTCGTCTATCACTAATGCGCCATTCATAGTGATCAAAGGACAGGAAACTCCGGCCTGGTCAAGTAATGGTTTAACTTCTTTAAAGGCACGTCCTGTTGAAACAATAAAGTGGATCCCTTTTTCCTGAGCATGCTTGATCGCAGCCACATTGTAGTCAGAGATAACCATATGATCATTTAGCATTGTTCCATCCATATCAGAAGCAATTAATTGTAGCATATCCGTGTAACCTCACTTTTCTTTTCTCCATTATATTCTAGCATGAATCGCAGTATTAGTCAGAAAGTTTTAGTTCAATAGGCCCGCTAAACTATGAACGACACTAATAAAAGAAAGTATATTGTAACCAACTAAAACTTTTTTATTCTCCCTTAATTAAAGCGCTTTAATATGGTAAAATAAAGGAGAGGTGTTTTTATGAAAACGTTGATCAACAATGATTGGCAAGAAATTTTAGGTCCAGAGTTTGAAAAGGCATATTACCAAGAGTTACATAATTTTTTAAAGGAAGAATATCGGAATTATACGATTCATCCGGATATGTTTCATATTTTTCAGGCATTTGAATGGACATCTTTTTCTGACGTGAAGGTTGTGATCTTAGGACAAGATCCATACCACGGATACCGCCAGGCACACGGCTGTAGTTTCTCTGTTTTGCCAGGGGTAGCGATCCCGCCATCACTAAGGAACATTTATCAAGAATTACAAAGTGACCTTGGAGTCAAACCTGTTAATCACGGTTATTTGGAAAAATGGGCTAAACAAGGGGTCTTGCTGCTGAACTCTGTTTTAACTGTTCGCGATGGTCAAGCTTATTCTCATCGTGGTAAGGGTTGGGAAAGATTGACTGATGTCGCGATCGAAAAATTGTCGGCTCGTCAAAAGCCAGTGATTTTTATATTATGGGGTAAAGCTGCACAGGATAAAATCAAGCTGATCGACCAGAGTCGCAATGTGATCATTAAATCACCGCATCCAAGTCCATTGTCTGCACATCGCGGATTTTTCGGCTCAAGACCGTTTTCTAAAACTAATGCGGCTCTTGAGGCAATGGGTGAAACACCAATTGATTGGCAGTTACCAGAAACAGTGGAAAACGTTCCATCATAGGTGCGAGTTTTTCATAATCAATAATACTGGGCTTTTCAGTGAATTTAAGTGCATAAAAGTGAGCAGTAAACCTGCTTTTCTTTTGAGTATTTGTTAGTAACAGAAAATGCTTAAATAATAGGGAGGAGATTTATCATGGATCTATTTACAACTTTAAAGGGGAAGATCAAGGGAAAAGATAAGGCAATCGTATTTCCTGAAGGTGAAGACGCACGTGTCTTAGGTGCAGCATTACGTTTGGCGCAAGAAGGTATCTTACGGCCGATCGTTTTAGGAAACGAAAGTAAAATTAAAGAATTGGCGCATGAATTAGGTAAAGATGTTTTGGCTAATGTGACCTTGATCGACCCAGAGAAGTATCCACAACGCAATTTTGATGAAATGGTTGCTAAGTTTGTTGAGCGCAGGAAGGGTAAAAATACTGAAGAACAAGCTCGCGAATGGTTGAAAGATGTTAACTATTTTGGTACGATGTTGGTCTACATGAATAAAGCTGACGGGCTTGTTTCTGGCGCAGCGCATGCGACTGGCGACACTGTTCGTCCTGCCTTACAGATCATTAAAACCAAACCAGGTTTGAAACGGACTAGTGGTGCTTTTATCATGACACGTGACGATGGTGCAGAGACATATGTTTTCGCTGATTGCGCGATCAATATTGATCCTACAGCTGAAGACTTAGCCGAGATCGCTGTAACTAGTGCAGATACTGCACGTTTGTTTGACATTGACCCTAAAGTTGCAATGTTAAGCTTTTCAACTAAGGGTTCTGCTAAGGGTGAGCAAGTGGATAAGATGGCCCATGCTACCGAGTTAGCACATAAGAAGGCACCATCCTTACCACTTGATGGCGAGTTACAATTTGATGCTTCTTTTGTACCAACTGTTGCCAAACAAAAAGCTCCAGGTTCTAACGTAGCTGGTCATGCAAATGTATTTGTATTCCCTGAACTTCAATCTGGTAATATCGGTTATAAGATCGCCCAACGTTTTGGCGGCTTTGAAGCGATCGGGCCTATTTTGCAAGGTTTGAATGAGCCTGTTTCAGACTTGTCCCGAGGATGTAACGAGCAGGATGTATATAATGTTGCTATTATGACTGCCGCTCAAGCCGTGATGGAATAATTATACGACATAGGAAGATGAATAAAATGGACTTTATTGCTCATAATGCAGATGAAACACAACAAATTGCTTTGAAAGTTGCACAACAGTTGCACGCCGGAGATGTGATTTTATTGCAAGGAGAGCTTGGTGCGGGGAAGACGACTTTCACTAAGGGAATAGCTCGAGGTTTGGGCATCAAACGCAATGTTAAAAGTCCAACCTTTACGTTGATCAGAGAGTATACTGAAGGCCGCTTACCACTTTATCACATGGATGTGTATCGTCTGGAAGATACTGGAGCTGCCGATCTTGGCTTGGAAGAATATTTTGATGGTGACGGTGTATCGATCGTTGAATGGCCGCAATTTGCAGCGGAAGACTTACCAGCGGAATACCTGACGATCTCATTTGCAAAAAATGATTTCCATGATAATGAGCGGACCCTGACATTTGAAGCGCATGGTTCTAGGTATGTTGAATTATTGAATAGCTTGAAAAAAGCTGAGTAATACAATAAAAACAGCAATTCGAATTAAAAGTGTGCTCAACACTGCAATTCGAATTGCTGTTTTTGTATATTATAATTAGTAAGCTCTAATCAACGGTTTTAAAACCTCTGTTCCGTACTGTTGTGCTTCGGAAATTAAAATTTGTGCACAAGCCCGGCTGTCCGCCAAAGCATTATGATGGTGTTTTAATGAAATTGATAAAAAATCACACACAGTGTTTAGTTGGTAATTTGGCAGATCATTTAATAGTTGCCGGCTTGTTTTTAAAGTATCTAAAACCATGAAATTAGGAACGGGCAACTTATAAAAACCCAATGTTTTCCGTAACACGCTAACATCGAAAGATGCATTATGAGCGACTATTAATTTCTGTGGTCCAAGAAAAGATGAAATATGTGGCCAAAGTTGCGGAAAAGTCGGTGAATTCGCGACATCTTGTGGTGTGATCCCGTGTATCCGGATATTGTTAGGTGAAAATTCGGTTGCCGGTTTTATCAAGGAATACATTTCATCGATCACTTGGTCATTACGCACTACCGTGAGTGCAAGTGAACAAGCACTATGGCGTTTAGGGCTTGCTGTTTCAAAATCGAGTGCTATAAAATCCATTTAAAAACTCCTCGTATTAAACTGAAATAGTGTAGAAAAATATTATGGCCTATCACTTGAAAGATAGTTTTTGTCTCAAGCAGCAGGTTTTATTGAAAAAGAAAAACTTTTACATCGCACCCATTATAGCAGAAAAATGTTAAAATGGACGATAGTATAATTCAGTAAGTGAGGAAAAATAAATGTCTGTAACAAATAAAATAATAGAAAAGGAACTGCAAGACGTCCAAATTTTAAAGCAAGAACCGCTATCACATTATACAAATACCTGTACTGGTGGGCCGGCCGACTTTTTAGCTTTTCCGAAAAAACTTTCAGAATTGCAACTTTTGTGTCATCGGGCAAACAAACAAAATATTCCGCTGACGATTTTGGGTAATGCAAGCAACTTGATCGTTAAAGATGGTGGGATTCGCGGTTTGGTGGTTATTTTGACAAGTATGGCTGATATCACTGTTGATGGTGATCAAGTTATCGCACAGGCGGGTGCTCCAATGATCAAAACAACTCAAGTCGCCTGCAAAGCAGGTTTGAGCGGTATTGAATTTGCCGCTGGGATCCCTGGAAGTGTTGGCGGAGCGATCTTTATGAATGCTGGTGCTTATGGTGGCGAGATCAAAGATGCAGTCAAGGATGTAGTAGTCGTTGATTATGAAGGAAATGAAAAAAAATATTCTAACGAAGAACTGGCTTTTGGATACCGGCATAGTCGAATTCAAGAAGAAAAGTCGATCGTAGTGCAAGCGACCTTCGCTTTAGAGCCGAAAGCAAAGGAGCAAATCAAGGAGCAAATGGACCAGTTGAATTTTTTACGTGCATCTAAACAACCACTAGAGTACCCCTCTTGTGGCAGTGTTTTTAAACGACCACAAGGATATTATACGGGCAAACTGATCCATGATGCAGATTTACAAGGATACAGTATTGGTGGAGCTCAAATTTCAACTAAGCACGCAGGTTTTATTGTAAATAAGGGCACAGCGACCGCAACTGACTATTTAAACGTTATTCAGCATGCACAAGCTGTGATCAAGGACAAATTTGGCGTAGATCTAGAGACCGAAGTCAGGATCTTAGGCGAAGAACGATAGCAGCATTTTTTAATAATTGCACAAAAAAGGGGGACTTTTCTGGTTGAAAGCCCTCCTTTTTGTGCAATTAGGCAACATCATTGTTAACCTTTTTTTGCGGCAGTTCTTCAATTTTTGAATTTGCTTTTAAATAGCATCGTAAAGTGATCCAGTCTACCATTTGGATGATCGTCATAAATATCACAAAGATCATCATTCGAGGGTTCCACATTTTAACCAAGTCATTAATGACCCAGTTGGGGCTCAAAAAAAGGTAGGCTGTGTGTAAACGTAAGAAACGGCCAATATAGACGCCAACGGAAGATGCTGTAATGAAAATAACAACTAAGATGTTGCGCATCCACGTGTGGTTCAACTTTATTTTCAGCATGATTTGGTCGGCAACATATTCTAAACTCCAAGTTCCTAAAATCGTACAAGATAATGAACTGACTAATAAATTGGTAAAAGTTAACCACATGTGCAGATTAAATGTCATCAGTCCAGTCGTATGATTGTACGGGTCGATACTAGATAGATGAAAGAGGTCAGTCAATAAATAAGGAGCATTAGGGTAGAAAAGCAACCATAAAATGATCAGTAAAACAAAGAAGATCGTTGGTTGTTTGTGATCGATATGCATTGCTGCTTCGATCGGCAGATAACCCAAAAAAGTGTTTAAAAGTAGAAAACTAAAATATCCGCCTTGGCGAAAAACAGTTAAATAGATGTATATCATATAGGCTAAAAAAGAAAGCCTGATCAACCATTTAATTTTTCGTGACATAATATGCACCTTATTTCTGAAGTTATTTATTAAGAATATTCTAACAGTTATTGTTCGAAAAAATCGCAAAATAAGAAGATATTTAGATGATTTTAAAAAGTTACAGCTAAAGTAAGTAAAAAACATGCAGCTCGTAGCTCGAACAGCTACATTTCTTGACTGTTTAGTCCGGAAATCGGCAGTGGGAGGTTATTGCCTTTTTTAAACAGCCGAAGAATTTATGATACTAATATAAAAAATTTGATAAATTTGGTTTTATTCGATACTGTCGGGTGGCTGTGCTATAATAAAAAGGTAAATTTTTTTCAAAGGAGGGAATTCTGAGTGTCCTTTGACTGGAGTAATTTAATTACATGGCGTAACTTGACGGATCTGCTAGATATATTAGTGGTCTGGTTTGTTTTTTACAAGTTATTGATGTTGATTCGTGGTACTAAGGCTGTTCAGTTGTTTAAGGGTGTTGTGATCATTATTTTGATCAAAGTTTTAAGTGCTTGGTTAGGACTGCATACAGTTTCTTGGATCATGGATCAAATTATTAATTGGGGAGTTATTGGAGCTATCGTTGTTTTTCAACCAGAGATCCGTCGTGGACTGGAACATCTGGGTCGTAGTTCGCTTTTCGGGGCGAGTCGGAGGCAAAATGAGGATGAAAAGAAATTAGTGGCTGCTTTAGACAAGGCTATTCAGTATATGTCTAAAAGAAGGATCGGTGCGTTGATCTCGATTCAAATGAATACTGGTTTAGAGGATTATATTGAAACCGGGATCGATTTGGATGCTGAAGTCACTGGTGAGTTACTGATCAATATCTTTATTCCAAATACGCCTTTACATGATGGTGCTGTTATTATTAGAAATAATAAAATTGCTGTTGCTGCGGCTTATTTGCCGTTATCAGAAAGTAATTTGATCCCTAAAGAGCTAGGTACCAGACATCGTGCTGCAGTTGGGATCAGTGAAGTAACCGATGCGTTAACGATCGTTGTTTCGGAAGAAACAGGTGGAGTGACGATCACCAAAAACAGTGAATTGATCCGTGATTTATCACAAGAAGATTATTTGAAATTCTTGAAGAATGAGCTGATCCCTAAAGAAGATGAGAGAAAGAGTAACCCCATTGCTCAGTTCTTTGATGGTTTGTTCAAGGGGGGAGCTAAACATTGAAAATATCTCAAATTTTTAGATCTAAGATCATGTATAGTTTGATTGCCCTATTATTGACTGTATTTTTGTTTGTATATGTTAATTCAGAACATTTGTCAGGCAATGAGGATCAGTCGCAAATCAGTACTTCATTGATGAAAAATACTAGAGCAACTATCAAAAAAGAACCTAATTTAAGTTATAATAATGACAAATATTACGTTTCAGGTGTCCCACAAAACGTCAAGGTTTCTTTGATCGGGCCAAGCGGATTGGTGAAGGCTGCTGAAAATACTGGGAACTTTCAGGTGGTTGCTGATTTGAACGGCTTGAAACCGGGGACGCATACGATCAATTTAAAAACCTCAGGTTTAAGTTCCGAGATCAGTGCGCGTACTGACCCTGAAAAAATCAAAGTAAAAATCAGTAAAAAAGGGCAGGCCTCTTTTCCTGTTCAAGTTCGTTATGATTCTAACAAAATTGCCAAAGAGTATGCCGCGGGAGTTGCGAATTCAAATCGACAATCTGTTAAAGTGACTGGGGCACGGACTGATATTAAGAAAATCGAAAGTGTCGTGGCGGATGTTAACTTAAGTGATAATGTCAAAAAATCAGTTTCACGAAATGTATTGTTACGTGCAATTGATGAAAATGGCAAACAGCTGGATGTTACTATCTCTCCTGAAACAGCACGAGTTAATGTTCCGATTTATTTAGCTTCTTCCCATAAGAAAGTCCCGCTTCGATTAGTTTCTGGAGGACAGGGCGTTGATGGGAAAAAATATGATTTTTCGACCGATACCAAGTATGTGACTTTGACCGGTACGAAAGATGCTTTAAAAAAAATTGATGAACTCAAAGTCTCAGTGTCTTTGGCAGGGGTAGATGCAGATGAAGATCGGACAATATCATTGGTTTCAGATCGTTCCGGTATAACGGCAGTTTCACCGGAAACGATTCAAGTGCATATTGATGTCAAAAGTGATGCCAAGTCTTCAAGCAGTTCTGGATCTTCGTCAACGAGTGAAACCACCAGCAGCAGCGATTCTAGATATGAACCAAGTAACAGTTCCAGTAGTGATGCAGTGAGTTCTGATAAAGGTTCTAGTGAAGGTTCAGGCGAGAGTGGGTCATCTTCTTCTTCGAGTTCTACAAGTAGTCCTGAGTAAAAGCCAGATCCTGCTGCTTGATTTTAAAAAAAAGTTATTATAATGAAGTGTGAGGAGCAATTAAGAATGAAATATTTTGGTACAGATGGTGTTAGAGGTATAGCAAACGAGACTTTAAGTCCTGAATTGGCATTTAAACTTGGAAGATGCGGCGGATATATTTTAACTAAGCATAAAAAAGATCCGAATAAACCAGCTCGTGTTTTAGTAGCACGGGACACCCGAATTTCTGGTGAAATGTTACAGGAAGCTTTGATTGCTGGGCTGCTTTCTGTGGGGATCGAGGTTTTTCCTTTAGGTGTAATTACTACGCCAGGAGTAGCATATTTGGTTAGGTTGCAAGATGCAGATGCTGGGGTAATGATTTCTGCTTCTCACAATCCTGTGGCAGACAATGGGATCAAGTTTTTTGGCGGAGATGGTTACAAGCTTTCCGATGCTAAAGAAGAAGAGATCGAAGAATTGTTAGTCAAAGATACTGATGAGCTCCCTCGTCCATCTGCTGAAGGATTGGGTATGATCAGCGAATACCACGAAGGTGCATTAAAGTATATCCAATTTTTGGAGCAGACGATCCCAGATGATTTGGAAGGGATGCACGTTGCTATCGATGGTGCCAATGGTGCAACCAGTGCGATCGTTTCTAATTTATTTGCTGATTTGGGTGCTGATTTTGAAACAATGGCAACTAATCCAGATGGTTTGAATATTAATGATAATGTTGGTTCAACTCACCCGGAAGCTTTGAGTAAGTTTGTAGTTGAACAGGGTGCTGAAGTCGGTGTGGCATTTGATGGCGATGGAGATCGCTGTATTGCAGTAGACGAGAACGGTGAGATCGTTGACGGCGACAAGATCATGTATATCTGTGGTAAATATATGGATCAACGTGGTCGCTTGAAAAAAGATACGATTGTTACGACTGTGATGAGCAATCTTGGCTTGTATAAGGCCATGGAGAAAAACGGTTTAGTTTCAGTTAAAACAAAAGTTGGTGACCGTTATGTTGTGGAAGAGATGCTTAAGAATGGCTATAATGTCGGCGGGGAACAGTCAGGGCATGTTGTTTTCTTAGATTTTAACACTACTGGCGATGGTATGTTGACCTCCTTACAATTGTTAAACGTCATGAAACAAACTGGTAAAAAATTGTCTGAATTAGCCGCTGAGGTACAAACTTATCCGCAGGAGTTAGTCAATGTTCGTGTTCAAGATAAAAAAGAAGCTTTAAACAATCAAAATATCAAGGATAAAATCGCAGAAGTTGAAGGTAAGATGGCTGGCGAAGGTCGTGTGCTCGTTCGTCCTAGTGGTACAGAAGACCTACTTCGTGTGATGGCAGAAGCGGCGACACCAGAACTGGTTCATGATTATGTTATGGAAATCGTTAATGTTGTGAAAGAAGAAGTGGGCGTAGACAAATAGTTTTGTTGTTTACCCAGCAAATAAAAGGGCTCCGAAACATGTAATTCATGTTCAGAGTCCTTTTTTAAATTACAAGACTTTGCTTTCAGGTTCATGTTTTGGGACAAAAACATGAAATAAATAATTTATTTAACGGTAAATCAAATTAAAAGTATAGTTTAGAATACGAAAGCTGAGATAGAAAATACAGGTCAAAAGCATATGATAAAAAAGTATGCCAATTAGGATCACTAGGAGTGCCCAGATATGAAAAATAGCAAATAGGGTACTGATCCCCGCCGACAATGAGGAAAAATGTATCAGCTTAAGTATAAAGTGGCCAAGAATGAAGACAAGCGCAACTTTCTGGCTAGTAACTAGCTGTTTTTTGTTGATCATATGATTCCTCCTTGTTTATGTAAATAAAACTTGCTGCATTCATTATATTATGAGAACACTGAAAAATTCAAAAGAAAAGCTACAGACTTTTTGTTAAAAATATTTAAATCTTGCAACATTTCATGTAATATAAAAATATTTTTTTATTTTCATTGACACCGTTTTCATTTTAGACTATACTTTGTTGGTAAGGTATTTAGTAATTTACCTTCTAATCAATTCTCTTTCTCTCTTATGCCGCCACCGACAGCTCATCTGTCGGTGGTTTTTTTGACAGTTTAGAGTGGGCTTGTATATAATTTAAAAAGAGAAAGGATGTCTGTATATTGAGTAATGAAGTTTTAACGTTAATTGAAGAAATCACAAGAAATGATGGATCTAGTTATTATGAGATTTCTAATATGGTTCAAAATGGACGGGCTGAATTAGCAGCAACGAGAAACTTTATTAAAAGTGTGAGGATAGTCCAATTAAATATCCCGCGTTCTTCCAGCGTTATTAAATATGAAAAGTATATCAATGATAATTTTACAATGCCGACAGAACAAATGGATCACTTTGAAGAATGGACAAGAACTCCAGAAATAGAAGAAGTCGTTCAGTCTATCCTGCATGAAAATCATATCGCTTAAAAACAGGACCAGCAGCAAACAACAGTTTTAAATGCCAAAAGTTATGGGATAACAAGACTTTTTAGCTCATGATATGCCCCCCCTTACAGTAGATACGGAAATAAAAGGGACTTTGTCAAATAGTGTTGATGGT
>NZ_AZFI01000052.1 GCF_001435755.1 Ligilactobacillus acidipiscis DSM 15836
AGAATTATTACGAACTAGCACCACGCGTAAAAATAAATACCATATGGTATCTTACCATAAATCAGTTAGGGTAATGCGGGCTTTTACTTTTTTTAAGTTTCTCGTATTTCTAGGGGCATTTTTACAGCAGTCAGTGATCTATTTTAAATGAAGAGATGAAATTTTTCTGAAAATCATTTATACTAAGGAATGAAGTTTTAGTTGGAGATGAAGCAGAGTGGCACAGTTATTTTTTCGCTATGGAGCGATGAACAGCGGCAAATCGATCGAAATCTTGAAAGTCGCACATAATTATGAAGAACAAAGTAAAAAAGTACTGATCTGTACCAGTGGGATCGATGACCGTGAAGGTGTAGGTTACATTGCGAGTCGGGTCGGGTTAAAAAGAACGGCTGTGCCTATTTTTGACGAAACAGATGTTTTTTCGTTAGTGAAAGATGGACATGAAAATATATCTTGTTTACTGATCGATGAGGCTCAATTTTTGAAAAAACATCATATTATTGAGCTTACTAAGATTGTTGATCAGTTGAAAATACCAGTCATGACATTTGGTTTAAAAAATGATTTCCGTAATGAACTTTTCGAGGGATCAAAGTATTTATTATTGTATGCAGATAAAATAGAAGAAATGAAAACTATTTGCTGGTTCTGCAATAAAAAAGCAATCATGAACTTACGCTTCAATAATGGTTCCCCTGTATATTCTGGTGAGCAGATCCTTATTGGAGGCAATGAGCAGTATTACCCTGTGTGTCGTAAACATTATTTTGATCCCCCAAAAGAAAATTAAGCCAATTGTTGAAAGACCTCATTTAAAAGCTGAAGATAAGTAAAGGAGTTACTAATGGATAAGATATTTGAAAGATTGCAGGTTTTGGAAGATCGCTATGCAGAATTAGCTGAGCTTCTTTCCGACCCAGATGTGATAGCTGATACCGCGCGTTTTACTGCATTATCCAAAGAAATGGGAGATCTGCGGGAAACAGTTGAAAAATTTCGTCAGTTAAAAAAAGTTCAAAAGACTATTGATGACGATGATGAGATGATGCGTACCGGTCTTGACGACGATGAAATGAACGAAATGGTCAAGGATGAATTGTCAGCTGCTAAAGAAGAACGTGCAAATTTAGAAGATGAGATCAAGGTTTTATTGCTGCCCAAAGATCCTAACGATGGTAAGAATATTATCATGGAAATCAGGGGTGCCGCCGGTGGCGATGAAGCTAGCTTGTTTGCAGCTGATCTTTTCAATATGTACAGTAAGTACGCTGAAAGACAAAGCTGGTCGATCGAAGTCATTGATAAAAATGTGACTGAAGTCGGTGGCTTTAAAGAAATTGCGTTGTTGATCAATGGCAGCAAAGTATATTCGAAGCTGAAGTATGAAAGTGGAGCGCATCGTGTTCAACGTGTTCCATCAACAGAATCTGCAGGGCGTGTTCATACCTCAACCGCGACTGTTGTTGTTATGCCTGAAGAAGAAGATGTTGAGATCGATATTGATCCTAAAGATATTCGAGTCGATGTTTACCGCTCATCCGGTGCTGGTGGACAGCATATTAACAAGACTTCTTCTGCTGTCAGAATGACCCATTTGCCGACAGGAATCGTAGTTGCGATGCAAGACCAGCGTTCACAACAACAAAACCGGGAAAAAGCGATGAAAATTTTAAAGGCACGTGTTTACGATTACTATTCTTCTAAAGAACAAAATGAATATGATGAGAATAGGAAGTCGGCCATCGGGACCGGTGACCGTTCCGAGCGGATCAGAACATATAATTACCCACAAAATCGGGTCACCGATCATCGTATCGGGTTATCTCTTAACAAGTTGGATCGCATTATGAATGGTGAACTTGATCAGGTGATCGATGCCTTGATCTTGTATGATCAAACAAAAGCTTTGGAGAACTTAGAAAATGAGTAACAGCAAAATTTTTTTTGAAGCTCAGCAATGGGCTTTTTCTTTTATAAAAAAGGCTGGTTTGGATCCATCAGCAGCTGATTTATTATTATATGGAGAAATGAATTTTTCAGCAACGGAGTTTTTAATGAATCTTAGAAAAGAAGTTCCTGAAAAAAAGTGGCAACATTTTAAAAAAAATGTCGAATTATATTGTCAAGGGTGGCCGGCCCAATATTTGTTAGGTAATGCTTATTTTTATGGTTTAAATCTTAAGGTAACTTCAGCAACTTTGATCCCTCGTCCAGAAACAGAAGAATTAGTCGACTGGATCATTTCAGGAAATGAGCGGACAACCAAAAAAGTGGCAGATATTGGGACTGGTACTGGAGCGATCGGTTTAGCGCTGAAAAGTCAGTTGCCCAGTTGGCAAGTATCATTGACTGATATTTCTGAAGCTGCGTTAGCAGTCGCTCAAGAAAATGCAGTTAATTTGGGCTTGGATGTTTCCATACTAAGAGGTGACTTGTTAGCACCTTTGACAGATGGTCCTTATGATATTATAGTCAGTAATCCACCTTATATTAGTCAAAACGAGCAAAATGAGATGGATAAAAGTGTACTTGAACATGAACCACATTTGGCTTTGTTTGCGGCTGATAACGGCTTGGCTTTTTATCGTAGGATAGCTCAGCAGGTCTCAAGCTATATTCATGTGAATTCTAAATTGTATTTGGAGATCGGCTATGCACAAGGAAAGCAAGTTGTTGGAATATTTAAGGAAGCTTTTCCTCAAGCAGAAGTTACATTAAAACGTGATATCACAGCGCATGATCGTATGGTACGTGTGATTTTTAAATAGAAAGGATGAATTTATTATATGATGATAACTAAGATATACTCTCCAGCAGAAACAAAAAAAGCTGCTGAAGAAATCAAGTTAGGCGAACTGATTGCATTTCCAACTGAAACTGTTTATGGTTTGGGGGCTGATGCTACCAATGAACAAGCCGTTAAGCGTGTCTATTTAGCTAAGGGGCGTCCTTCTGACAATCCTTTGATCGTGACTGTTTCTTCGCCGGAAATGGCTGCTGAATATATTGCTGACTATGGTCAATACGGTGAAAAGCTGATCAAGGCATTTTGGCCAGGTCCGCTAACTTTGGTTTTTAAAATAAAACCCGGTTCTTTATCACCAGTTGTCACGGGTGGTTTAAGCACCGCTGCATTTCGGATGCCGGAAAATGAAACTACTCGCAAGATGATCGCCCAAGCAGGGGTGCCGATCGTTGGGCCTTCCGCTAATTCGTCTGGTAAACCCAGCCCGACAACAGCTCAACATGTTTTTCATGATATGGAAGGTAAAATTGCGGGAATCTTAGACGATGGGCCAACTGCAGTTGGTGTTGAATCAACGATCGTTGATTTGAGTACCTCAGAACCAGCAATTTTGCGACCGGGTGGTATTATTTCTGAACAGATTGAAAAGACGATCGGGCTTTCAGTTGATTCTGATCAGCATAAAGTAGGTGCTAACGAAACACCTAAAGCCCCAGGAATGAAATATAAGCATTATGCTCCGGCAGCCCAGGTGTTGATCGTGCGTCCAAATGATTGGAAGCAAGCTTTGGCATGGGCCGGCAGCCAATCGGAAAACATAGGTATCATGGCACCTTCACAAATTTTAAAAGGATCACTTCCTGCTAATGTTTTACCTTATGATATGGGTAATGACTTGGCTTCGGCTACTCATCGTTTATTTGATGGTTTACGTTATTTCGATAATGAGCAAAAAGTTAACTGGATCTTAGCATGTTCTTTTGAAGAAAAAGGTCTTGGTGCAGCGTATATGAATCGTTTGAAAAAATCTTCCGGAGGCACTTATTTCGAACCGCAGGATTAGGTTTTTGAGAAAATTTTTTTATTCGGAATATTATAGATTTTTCTGGTTTTTACCGCAAAATTCTATTAGAATGGGTAAGAGAGTGAATTAAAGGAGTGTTATAAGGAATGGGAAAATTTGAGATCTTGGATCATCCATTGATCCAGCATAAACTGACGATCATCCGTAACGAAAAGTGTGGTACCCGTGAATTTCGTCAGGTGGTCAATGAAATTGCTGAACTAATGGCTTATGAAGTTTCACGTGATATGCTTTTGGAAGACGTTCAGGTCAAAACACCTGTTGAGGTGGCAACGGAAAAGCAGTTGGCTGGTAAAAAAGTAGTTATTGTTCCAATTTTACGTGCTGGTTTAGGAATGGTCGATGGAATCTTAGAGTTGATCCCTGCGGCTAAGGTTGGTCATATTGGGATGTACCGTGATGAAGAAACATTACAGCCGCATGAATATTTCGTTAAAATGCCCGATGACATTGCCAATCGTGAAATGATTATTGTTGATCCAATGTTAGCAACAGGAGGGTCTGCAATTATGGCAGTTGATGCTTTAAAGAAACGCGGTGCCAAAACAATCAAATTTGTTTGTTTAGTTGCTGCACCAGAAGGTGTGAAAGCATTGCGTGAAAAGCATCCTGATATTGACGTTTATGCCGCCGCTCTTGATGATCACTTAAACGAAGACGGTTATATCGTGCCTGGTTTGGGCGATGCTGGTGACCGTTTATTTGGAACAAAGTAATAAACAGATAGTACTTAATAAGTAAAAATAGCCGGGGCAAATGCAAGAAATTTGGTGTTTGGGTCCGGTTTTCCAGTTCCACTAAATGGAAGCGATTGATTTAGGAACAAAAAAACTGAAAGTGATAAATTTTACGGCTTTTTGAAAAACGAAAATTATTTTCTTAAACAAGTCGCAGTTTTTCAGAAAATAATGCAAGAAAAGCTTTATTTTTAATGGTGAAAGGTGGTATGATTTCAGATGTATTCAATGATACTACATCTTGAATCAACCTTACGGTTCTACCGCAAAAGTTCAACCGTAGTGATTACAATTGAAAAGAGGTGAGACTTGGTGAATGAGGGAGCAAAAGTTATTACACTTTTGGGTATTCCTTTTAATGTAGGAAACTGTCTGTCAGGTTTGGCTGCAGCTATTATCGTTTTCCTGTTGGTTTTTGTATTTTCAAGAAATATACAAATGAAACCTAAAGGGAAACAGAATGCACTCGAATGGTTGATAGATTTTACGAATAATATCGTTAAAGCAAATATACCTGATGAACAGGGCAGGAATTATCAACTGTTTTCTTTCACACTATTTGTACTGATTTTTATCAGTAACCAAATAGGGTTAATGATTCAATTTAGTGTTGGAGACGTCACCTATCTTAAGAGTCCAACAGCTTCACCTATGACAACATTAACGTTGGCATTACTTGTGATGGTTTTAGCAGACTTCTGTGGTGTGACAAGGTTTGGGTTTAAGGGTTACTTCAAAAATTCCTACCTCAGTCCAATGCCGGCATTATTTCCCATTGAATTATTGGAAGATTTTACTAATTTCTTAACGTTAGCTCTTCGTTTATATGGTAATATTTTTGCTGGTGAAGTTTTATTGACGACGATCCGCTCCATGGATAAAGCTGGTTGGCTGGGAACCATTAGTTCGGTTCCCCTTGAAATGATTTGGCAAGGCTTTTCTGTGTTTATTGGATCTATCCAAGCTTACGTTTTTGTCACGTTGACAATGGTTTATATTTCACAAAAGGTTGAAAAAGAATAATTTTTATAATTTTAAGGAGGAATTTAATTATGTCTCTTGGTGCAGGTTTAGCTTTATTAGGTGCCGGAATTGCTGCTGGGTTAGCTGCTATCGGTACTGGTGTAGGTAATGGTTTAGTTATTTCGAAAATGATGGAGTCAACAGCTCGTCAACCTGAGTTATCTGGACAATTGCGGACCAACATGTTTATCGGGGTTGGTTTGATCGAAGCTGTTCCGATCATTGCTGTTGTTATTGCCTTCCTATTGTACGCAAAATAATTTAAAAAAATTTAAAGTTGATGTCAATAGAGGAGGTGTCAATAGATGAATTCAACGTTTTTGCTTGGTGCAGCACAGCAAATTGCCTGGGGTGACTTCTTGTTTTATCTCGTTTTATTTGTGATTTTGATGGCGTTGGTCGGACATTTTGCCTGGGACCCGATTCAAAATATGCTGCAAAAGCGTGCGGATAAAATTTCCAATGACTTGGATTCTGCTGAAGGGGCCCGATTAAAAGCTGAAAAGTTAGCTAAACAACGTGAAGATGCTTTGAGTGATTCGCACAACGAAGCTAGTCAGATCGTGTCACGAGCAAAAGACAACGCTGAACAACAGCGGACTACGATCGTGAAACAGGCTAATGATGACGCAACGGTCTTGAAAAGTAATGCCCAAAAGGATATTTCGCGGCAAAAACAAGAAGCTCTGGATGGTGTTAGAAATGACGTTGCAGAGTTGTCTATTGTAATAGCTTCAAAGGTCATCGAAAAAGAACTTACAGTAGATGACCAAAAAGAATTAATAGACAAATATATTGAAGGGTTGGGGAAGCAAAATGGCGCTCAGTAGTGCTGAAATAGCAAGTCGTTACGGTCAGGCACTTTTCGATGTCGCTGAGTCAAAAGATATTACTTCTCAAACCGCAACGGAGCTTGTTGAATTACAGACAGTGATCACAGAGCAACCTGACCTGCTCGTATTTTTTGCGAGCCCACAGATCACTAAAGAAGCAAAAAATGAAATGCTTCAAAGCATGCAAACAAATGCTTCCCAATTAGTTAAGGACTTTTTACAAATGTTGTCCGACTATGGTAGGTTGCAAAATGTGATAGATATAATAGATGAATTTAACAGATTGAATGACGAAAAGAATGGGACAGTTCGAGTAAAAGTTACGACAGCGATCGAATTGGATGATGAACAAAAAGCAAAACTCTCAGCTAAATTTGCTCAAGTTGTAGGCGCTAATAAAGTTGTCCTTGAGCCGGTCGTAGACGAAGAAATTATTGGTGGAGTTGTGTTACGTTCCAGAGATAATATCTATGATGGCTCGGTCAAGTCCAAAATAGACAAAATCAAACGTCTGTTATTAAATTGATTTAAAGAGGTGAGACTTTTATGAGCATTAAGGCTGAGGAAATCAGTACTTTGATCAAACAGCAATTAGCAAATTATCAAAATGAACTCACCGTTGACGAAGTTGGTACTGTTACTTATGTTGGTGATGGTATTGCGCGGGCCAATGGTTTAGAGAACGCCTTAGCTGGTGAATTGTTAGAATTTTCAGACGGAACGTATGGTATGGCCCAAAACTTAGAGTCCAACGATGTTGGTATTGTTATTTTGGGAACATACGATAATATTCGTGAAGGACAAACAGTTAAGCGTACCGGCCGTATCATGGAAGTTCCTGTAGGTGAAGAAATGATCGGTCGAGTTGTGAATCCGTTAGGACAAGCAATTGATGGACAAGGTGAGATCAAAACAGATAAGACCCGCCCAATCGAAAAAAAGGCACCAGGTGTTATGGAGCGACAATCAGTTTTTGAACCTTTACAAACTGGTTTAAAAGCGATCGATGCTTTGGTACCGATTGGTCGTGGGCAGCGTGAGTTGGTCATTGGTGACCGTAAAACTGGTAAAACTTCCGTTGCGATCGATACGATTTTGAATCAAAAAGATCAGGATATGATCTGTATATATGTTGCTATTGGACAAAAAGAATCAACGGTCCGGACCCAGGTCGAAACTTTGAGAAAGTATGGCGCAATGGACTATACGATCGTTGTTTCAGCTGGTCCTTCTTCACCAGCGCCGTTGTTATGGCTAGCTCCGTATGCTGGTGCTGCTATGGGTGAAGAATTTATGTATAATGGCAAACATGTACTGGTAGTTTATGATGACTTATCAAAACAAGCTGATGCATATCGTGAACTTTCATTGATCTTGAGAAGGCCACCTGGTCGTGAAGCATATCCTGGTGATGTTTTCTATCTCCATTCACGTTTGTTAGAACGTGCTGCTAAGTTAAATGATGAGCTTGGCGGAGGATCAATGACTGCTTTGCCATTTATTGAAACTAAAGCCGGTGACGTTTCTGCTTATATTCCTACTAACGTGATCTCTATTACAGATGGTCAGATCTTCTTGGATAGTGATAACTTTTATTCAGGTGTTCGTCCTGCTATCGATGCCGGAACTTCGGTTTCCCGTGTTGGTGGTGACGCTCAAATCAAGGCCATGAAGAAAGTTGCTGGGACTCTTCGTTTGGATCTGGCATCTTATCGTGAATTGGAATCATTTGCTCAGTTCGGTTCTGATTTAGATGAAGCTACACAAGCTAAATTAAACCGTGGTCGTCGAACTGTTGAGGTTTTGAAACAGCCTTTGCATGAACCACTAGCTGTTGAAAAACAGGTTGTTATTTTATATGCATTAACGCATGGTTTTTTAGATTCCGTTGTTGTCGACGATATCTTGACGTATCAGGATCAATTGTTTGATTATATGGATAATAACTATGCAGATCTGCTTAAGGAAATTGCAGAAACAGGGCAATTACCTGAGACTGATAAGCTCGATGCAGCAATTTCTGAATTTGCGGAGACATTTCAAGCTAGTAAAAAATAGAAAGGGCGGTGACAACTGATGCCAGCATCTTTACAAGAGGTCAAAAGAAAAATTTCCTCAACAAAAAAGACAGGACAGATAACTACTGCTATGCAGATGGTTTCAACTGCCAAGCTGAATCAGATTCAAAAGCATACAACCACATATCAGGTTTATGCTTCCAAGATCCGGAATGTCATTACCCATCTAGCAGCATCGCATCTGTTAGACGATGTTGAGGCACCTGAAATTGTTGAAGAAGGCGAGGTTAATTCACTTGCAATGTTACAACAACGGCCAGTTAAAAAGACAGGTCTTGTTGTGATCACTTCTGATCGTGGTTTGGTTGGCAGTTATAATAGTAACGTGATCAAGCAGACTATGGGCCTGATCTCGAAAAACCATCATTCCAAAGATGATATTGAAATTGTAGCAATTGGCGGTACGGGTGCCGATTTCTTTAAGAAATGCGGTTACGATATCGTGTACGAATATCGTGAATTAAGTGACGTCCCAACATTTAGGGAAGTTCGCCCGATCGTACGTGCGATCCTAAAAATGTTTGAAAGTGAAAAGTTTGATGAATTATTTGTTTGTTATAACCATTTTGTCAATTCTTTGACTTCTACATTTAGAGGTGAGCAAATGCTGCCGATCTCAGCAGAAAACCTTGGTAGTGAGGGGCTGAGTGATACAAATGATTCGGGTTATAATCTTGAATATGATACCGAACCATCTGAGGATGCAATTTTGGAAGTGATCTTGCCGCAGTACGCTGAAAGTCTGCTTTATGGTGCAATGTTAGATGCCAAAACATCTGAACATGCATCTAGTTCTACTGCTATGCGTTCAGCTTCTGATAATGCGGATGATATCATTGCTGGTTTAGAGCTGCAGTATAATCGTGCTCGTCAAAGTGCTATTACGACTGAGATCACGGAAATTACTGGTGCTCAAGCAACCTTAGAATAAAAATAGGAGGAATTAACGAATGAGTTCTGGTAAAGTTGTTCAAGTTATCGGACCAGTTGTTGATGTACAATTCCCTCTTAATGAATCTTTACCTGATATTAATAATGCTTTGACCGTTGAACTTGATAATGGTACACAATTAGTGATGGAAGTTGCCCTTGAGTTGGGCGATGGCATCATGCGTACGATTGCCATGGATTCTTCAGATGGTTTAAAACGTGGCGCTACAGTCGTTGATACTGGTTCTTCGATCAGTGTGCCTGTCGGGAAAGATACGCTTGGACGTGTGTTCAATGTCCTAGGGGATACCATTGATAATGGGCCTGAATTTGATGCAGATCATCGGCGGGATCCGATTCACCGCGATGCACCTGCATATGATGAATTAAATACAAGTACTGAAGTTCTGGAAACTGGGATCAAAGTTATCGATTTACTTGCCCCATATGTTCGTGGTGGTAAGATTGGTTTGTTCGGTGGTGCCGGAGTTGGTAAAACCGTTTTGATTCAGGAATTGATCCACAATATCGCGCAAGAACATAATGGTATCTCTGTTTTTACCGGTGTTGGTGAAAGAACTCGTGAAGGTAATGACCTTTACTTTGAAATGAAAGCATCTGGAGTCTTGGAAAAGACTGCCATGGTGTTTGGTCAGATGAACGAGCCGCCTGGTGCTCGGATGCGTGTTGCGTTGACTGGGTTGACAATTGCGGAATATTTCCGTGATGTTGAAGGCCAAGATGTTTTGTTATTTATTGATAACATTTTCCGCTTTACCCAGGCTGGGTCTGAAGTTTCTGCTTTGCTGGGCCGTATTCCTTCAGCCGTTGGTTATCAACCGACATTGGCTACTGAAATGGGTCAGTTGCAAGAGCGTATTACCTCAACTAAGAAGGGTTCCGTTACATCGATCCAGGCTGTTTATGTGCCTGCCGACGATTATACTGATCCTGCTCCAGCTACAACGTTTGCGCATTTGGATGCAACTACTAACTTGGAACGTTCATTGACTCAGCAAGGTATTTATCCTGCTGTTGATCCATTGGCTTCAACTTCTGTTGCCTTGACACCAGAAATTGTTGGCCAAGAACATTATGCGATTGCTACTGAAGTGCAGCATGTTTTGCAACGTTACCGTGAATTACAAGATATTATCTCGATTCTAGGTATGGATGAATTGTCTGATGACGAGAAGGTCATCGTTGGCCGTGCACGTCGAATTCAGTTCTTCTTGTCACAAAATTTCCACGTTGCTGAAAGTTTTACTGGTCTACCGGGTGCATACGTACCTTTGGAAGATACAGTTAAAGGTTTTAAGGAGATCCTTGAAGGTAAATATGATGATTTGCCTGAAGATGCTTTCCGTTCAGTTGGTAAAATCGAAGAAGTTGTTGAAAAAGCTAAAAAAATGACGCAAAACAATTAAGGAGGTAAAGTCTGATGGCTGATAAACCTGAATTAACTGTTAACGTTGTTACACCAGATGGCAGTGTCTATGAAAAGACTACTGATATGGCTATTTGCAAGACAACCCAAGGCGAAATAGGTATTATGCCTAATCGTTTGCCGTTGTTGGCTTCATTGGCAATTGATGAGATCAGAGTTCGTCAAGATAATGGCGAATATGATGAGGTTGCTGTTAGTGGCGGATTCTTAGAATTTTCCAATAACACATTATCAATCGTTGCTTCAGCCGCTGAGCGTAAAGAAGACATCGATTCTAAACGTGCGGAACGTGCTCGTGAAAGAGCTCAAGAACGTATCGAGAAGGCAAAACAAGCCCATAATCCTGATGAGCTCCGTCGGGCCGAGGTTTCCTTGCGTCGAGCGTTGAACCGATTGAATATTTCAAATCATTAATTTAAAATGACGGGACTTTGTCAAATAGTGTTGATGGTCCA